>JAKOVF010000064.1 GCA_029782225.1 Chloroflexota bacterium
TATCTAGTGGTCAGGTCAGGACATTTGCTGCCAGAGGATAAGCTCATCCCGATTGGCCTGCTTCATTCGGTGCAGGAAAAGCGGATTGAGGTCAAGGCTTCCAAGCATGACCTGAATGATTTGCTCCGGTATGATGATCAGCACTACATCCCGGCAGAGCATCAAAGAGATGTGGTAGATGATGCAGACACATATTACTGGTATCCGCCAGCCTTTGGCCTGCATTCCATGGGACAATTCCCGCCATTTTCGGTGATCCCGGTCACCTCTACGCCGGGGATCAACCCGGATCCAACGATGAGACATACCCCTCCTGTGGAGAGCGAGAGACCAGCGGTGGACAAGGATGTCCCGTCAAATATGGTCGAGCTAAAGGAAGGCGCGAAGGTGATTGCCAGAGATGATAAGCATGTCGGCGATATCGAAAGGTTGCTGATTGACCAGGAAACCGACCGCGTGACTCATCTGGTGCTTTCCAGTGGTATGCTCCTGAAGCAGAGCAAGATGGTTCCGGCCTACTGGTTAACGGATGTCCATGACAATGAGGTTCACCTCGCCGTTGATTCCGGTCTCCTGAGCAAGCTCCCAGACTATCGTCCCTGAAGGAATTTCCTCATGAAAGACTCATTCATAGCGCAAGCCTCCACCACGATCAACGCGCCTGCTTCCAAGGTTTGGGAAGCTCTGACAAAGCCTGAGCTGATCAAACAATACATGTTTGGCACTGATGTGGTCACGGATTGGAAGGTCGGCAGCCCCATTACCTACAAAGGCGAATGGCAGGGTAAGAGGTTCGAGGACAAAGGCAGGATTGTCAAATTCGAGCGCGAGAAGCGGCTGGTTTCAACTCACTGGTCGCCGCTTTCAGGCGTGCCGGATACTCCCGAAAATTATCATACGGTGACGTATGAACTTTCCGGGCAGGATGGCAAAACACAGGTCACGGTCACCCAGGATAACAATGCCTCCGAAGAGGAGAAAGCGGACTCCGAACGCAACTGGCAAATGATGTTGGATAGCCTGAAGAAGCTGCTCGAAAAATCCTGAAGCCCTGGATTGGCGGAATATCACCTCTCCTTGGCCATCCGCCCAATTCCATTACTGCCTGTCTTAAGAGACTTGCCATACTGCGTAGATGGCAGGTTTCTTTTTGTATTGAAAGTGCTACAATATTTTTAACGATCCTCCATGCTCGGCCATTGAGATGAAAACTCGCGCTGCACCCTCAGAAACCCAGGAGCAACAGGGGAAGGCGCTTCTCCTGTTTATGGTGGTTATGGGGTACATTGTCACATTTCTCATTTCCTCCAACAGCGGCGAGGTCTATTCCTTTCAACGGCTGGCCCTGGGAATTGCGTATGGTGTGATCTATCTCATCCTGGGTGTTTTCGACGATGAAATATTCCGGCCTTTCTCGAACAACATGAGAAACGCTTTATATTTTCCCATCCAGATCGCGCTGGTCTTTGGGATTGGATGGACGCTGGGACCCGGCGGCCACTGGCTGATCGGGCTGCCTCTCGCGGGAATTGCAGTGAATAAATTACAGCCGCGCTGGCGCTGGCTCGTTTACATTGCCCTCATTCTTGTGATCATTTTGCCAATTGGATTGCGATACTCCACGTGGGAAACCGCGTTGATGAACGGCTTCATCATTTCAACCGCAATTCTGTTTGTCGTGGTATTTTCACAGTTTCGATTGAACGAGCAGAAGGCGCGCGAAAGGGCTGAGATTCTCGCACGGCAATTGGAAGAAGCCAATCATCAACTGGCGGAATATGCTTCACAGGTTGAAGAGCTTGCTGCTACACAGGAACGTAACCGCCTCGCGCGCGAAATTCACGATAACCTCGGCCACTACCTCACCATCATCAATGTACAGATCGGCGCAGCAAAAGTGACGATGGATGTCGATCCGAAACATGCGCTCGACTCGTTGGACAAAGCGCAGGAACTTGCGCAAAAGGGGCTGGCCAGCGTTCGCGCGTCCGTCTCCGCCTTGCGCGTATCGCCCGTAGAAAATCGTCCTCTGGAGAATGTGATCTGTGAACTGGTAGGTGAGACTCAGACAACCGGTATCGCGGTCAGGTTTGATGTCCTGGGGCAGCCGCGCGGCGTGGATGAAAAAATCGCGCTGGCCCTGTATCGCGCCGCGCAGGAGGGGTTGACCAACATCCGCAAACACGCGAACGCTTCGCAAGTGGACGTGGAGCTGGATTTTTCCCAGCCCGAGAAAATCCGCCTCATGCTCCGGGACGATGGAGTGGGCGCGGCGGACACGAGCGGCGGCTTCGGCCTGATCGGGATTCGCGAACGCGTCCTGTTGCTGGGCGGCGAATTCAAAATCGACACTTGGCCGGGCAAGGGTTTCTGTCTCCAGGTCAATGTGCCTGCTGCTGAGCGAGATGAGCCATGAGCATTCGCGTCCTGTTGGTGGACGATCAGGCGCTGTTTCGTGAGGGGTTGGAAACTCTGTTATCTGTTCACAAGGACATTCAAGTTATAGGGCAGGCGGGCAATGGTCAGGAAGCCATTGACCTCGCGTTGAAATTCCGCCCCAACGTAATCCTGATGGACATCCAGATGCCTATCCTGGATGGCATCGGCGCGACGCGTCGGTTGAGGCAGCTTTTCCCTGATTGCCGTGTCATTGCATTGACCACCTTCGATGATAAGGAAACGATCTTCGATGCTCTGCGTGCCGGCGCGGTTGGGTATCTGCTCAAGGATGTAGGGTCAGCACAACTGGCCGAGTCCATTCGAGTGACCGCGCGCGGCGAGTCCTTTCTGGAGCCATCCGTCGCTGCGAAGGTGGTGGCCGAATTCAGCCGAGTCTCCTCTGCCGAAGTGGCGACCCGGCCCGAGGTCCTGCCTGAACCGCTCTCTGATCGTGAGGTGGATATCCTGCGGTTGATTATCTCAGGCGCAAGCAACCGCGAGATCGCCGAATCCCTCTTCATTACAGAGGGGACGGTGAAAAATCACATCACGCATATTTTAGGAAAGTTGAATGTACGCGATCGGACACAGGCCGCGCTCAAGGGAAAAGAACTCGGGTTGATATGAAGGTCACATTCCAAAATGTGACCTGCTGCATGACTTTCGATAGATTTCAGTAAGCGGTGAAACTTATACACTGGGGGTGAAAAAGGAGAATGAAATGAAAAATTCCACTCGTATTCTTCTGGGCCTGGCGCTGGGACTGGTGAGCGCCGTCTTGCTCGTTTTTGCCTTTCAACCCTACAGCATCTGGCCGCTGGCCTTTGTCTCCTACATCCCCATGCTGGTGGCGGAGCAACGCATCCTGCCGTTGCGCTGGTCAGGTCTGGGACGAGGCGTCGGTGTTGGCTTGTTCCTGGTCATTTTCCTGACTTCCCTCTTCGGCATGAACCAGGTCGCGGGTATCTTCCTCGGCGTGGCCGTTTTGATCGCGTTGATCAGCATCCTCTCCGCGCCCAAACTGCGCGCTTTCCACGAACGGACAGGCTACCGCTGGTTCATTCTGCAGGGTGCGATCGAAGCCGCGGGCATCGAGATGATCCGCAGCTTTATCCCGCCTATTTATACCCATGCCTTTTTTGCCCAGACCATGTACACCCAGCCATGGATGCTGCAGGGAATCTCGGTCTTCAGCATCTACGGTTTGACGTTCGTTATCCTGCTCGTCAACTTTGCCATCAGCCTGGGAGTGCTCTACGCTTTTGACAACAGGCTACGTTTTGACGGACAACCTGAACTGAATCGCAAAGTGAGCATACAGTGGATGACCGCAGTCGCGGCGATCTTCCTCCTTTGGGCCGGTTTCGGCGTAGTGACTTTGGTCAGCGCCCCAAAAAATGTGCAGACCCTCCGTGTTGCTGCCATCCAGCATGGATTTGCCAGACCCGGTCACCAGGATCCCGACACGCAACTGGACCGCCTCGGCGTTCTCTCCGAGCAAACGCGTATCGCCGCGCAGCACGGGGCTCGATTCATTGTTTGGCCTGAACTATCGCTCGGCTTTGACCCACAGGTGGAGCACACTGCCGAATTGCAGACTCTCGCCAGAGAGACGAACGCCTACATTCTGATCGGCTACGGCCTTGTAACGCCCACGGATGAATGGCGCAACGAAGCTGTCCTACTGACCCCTTCGGGCGAATTTATGGATGTGTACGGCAAGAACTTCAATACCATCCCTGGTGAGTCGCGCATCGTGACGGCGGGATCGTATCCGGTCTGGGAGACCGAGATCGGCAATCTGGCAACCATCATTTGTAACGATGTCAACTTCACAGTAACAACGCGCACCTTGGCGCGCAAAGGCGCACAGATCGTTGCAGAACCAACCCTTGAGACGGGCGCGCCCGGCTTGGGCTGGGAGCAACGAACGCAGACCGTTCTGCGCGCGGTCGAGAATCACGTGTCTGTCGTCAAGGCCGAAGCGGCGGGCATCTCCATGATCGTTGATCCTTACGGCCGCATTGTTGCTCACACGGAACTGCCCGCTGATACCGCCAACGCTCTGGTCGCAGATGTTCCACTGGGCGAAGGTAGCACCCCCTATACTCACCTCAGTGACTGGATGGGCTGGGTGGGCCTGGTTGGCCTTGTCAGCTTCAGTGCGTTTACCAATCGCAAGAAGTAATTCCGTCTCGAACCGTGCATAGAATCAAAACACATTTGTAAAAAGGAGAAACGAAATGTCTGAGCAAACTTCCAAACCAGTAGCTGTGATTGATCCTGAGAAGGCTGCCCTCAATAAACGCCTCGAAACCGCATTCTGGGGACTCTTCCTGATCACGTTGGGCTGCCAGTGGCTTTTGCCGAAAGGCACCCTGCCGAATGGCCTGTCGTCAATTGTTGTTGGCGTAC
The DNA here is from genome assembly GCA_029782225.1 of Chloroflexota bacterium. Lineage (GTDB taxonomy): Bacteria > Chloroflexota > Anaerolineae > Anaerolineales > Villigracilaceae > JAKOVF01. Next base: position 4,855 of record JAKOVF010000064.1, read on the forward strand.
TGCTCCTTGGCCTGAACGCGGCACGCTATTTCAACGGACTACGGATGAGTGGCTTCACGACATTCCTCGGTATCCTGGCCCTCGTCGGCGGTATCGTGGAGATGTTCTTCAAAATGGATCTTGATGGCGCTATCTTGCTGATCGTGCTCGGCGCGTATCTGATCCTCAAACCCTGGTTCGATAAGCAGGGACTCTTTGGCAAGGCTGAGCAAACCTAGATCTGCATAACTGTTCGATAGGATGACCCTGTAAGTCTGCGACTTTCAGGGTCAGCTTTTATTTAGTGGTAAGATTCGCCCAATGCAACTCAACCTGGCCCTCGCCCAAATTGTGACCAAACTGGGGGACGTACAGTCAAACCTGGAAAAGCATCTGGGCTTTATCGAGCAAGCAAAAGCCCAGAAAGCGGATCTTGTTGTTTTCCCTGAGCTTTCGCTCACCGGTTATGTTTTGCAGGATCTGGTCGCCACCGTTGCACACAAACCGACAGAGGACGACCCGGTCTTCAGGCCTCTGCTCAAAGCGAGTCATGATCTGGACCTTGTGGTTGGCTTCGTAGACGAGGACAGCCGTCACCGTTTTTATATTGCCTCTGCCTATCTATCCGGTGGAAAAGCCCTCCACGTTCATCACAAAGTCTATCTCCCAACCTATGGACTCTTCGATGAAGGCCGCTTCTTCGCCTGGGGGGATTCAGTCCGGTCCTTTGATACGCGCTTCGGGCGCGTGGGCTTGTTGATCTGCGAAGATTTCTGGCATGCCTCGCCGCCGTATCTGCTCTGGCTGGACGGTGCCGATATTATGCTATTCTCGTCTGCTTCGCCGGGGCGCGGCCTGACCGACCGGGAAAAGCTGGAATCGGCGCGCTGGGTGGAACGCGTGACCAAGGCCTATGCCAGTATGTTCACATCGTTTGTTGCCCACAGCAACCGTGTCGGTTATGAAGATGGTTTGCTTTTCTGGGGCGGGGCAGTAGCCTATGACCCGAACGGCGAATTGATCGCACAGGGGCCTTATTTCGAAGAAGCGCTGACCTGTGCACAACTTGACCTGAATCAAGTCCGCCGGACGCGCGCGCGCCTCCCGCTTCTGCGCGACGAACGGACAAATCTCACGTTGTCGGAATTACAGAGAATACTGCAGAGATAATGATTGATCTCACCATTAATACTGACCTGGCCCGCACCATCCTTACTGGTTTCATCCGAAGCGAGATCACCCGCGTGGGATTCGATCATGCTGTGGTAGGACTTTCCGGCGGCATCGACTCGGCACTCTCTCTTGCGTTGGCGGTGGAAGCGCTCGGCGCGGAAAACGTCCTGGCAGTGCGGATGCCATACAAATCGTCCTCGCCTGACTCGCTGGAACATGCGGCTTTGTTGATTGAGCAGTTCGAAGTCCAGAGCGAGACGATAGAGATCACGGGAATGGTTGATCCGCTGATCGAGCGTGATCCGCAGATCTCCAAAGTCCGCAAGGGCAACATCATGGCGCGGGCGCGCATGATCGTCTTATACGACCAGTCTGAGGTCTTCAAAGGGCTGGTGGTTGGCACGAGCAATAAGACAGAAATCCTGCTCGGGTACAGCACGCAATGGGGGGATGCCGCTTCGGCATTGAATCCCATTGGCGATCTTTATAAAACGCAAGTACGCCAGCTTTCGCGCGCCATGAGTATCCCGGACGTTATTATTGATAAAGCTCCATCTGCTGACCTGTGGGCCGGCCAGACGGATGAAAACGAGCTGGGATTTAGCTACGAAGAGGTGGATCAGCTGCTATACCTGCTGATCGACCAGCGCTATTTGCCTGAGCATTGCGTCGAGGCTGGTTTTGATAAAGCTTTCGTAGAGAAGGTCATCGCACGTATGCGTCGCAACCAGTTCAAGCGTATGCAGCCGCCCATTGCCAAGGTCAGCAATCGCACGATTGGCTATGACTTTCTATATTTGCGAGATTGGGGAACGTAGTTTCACTCTTGCTCCTGCCGCCGTACCCATTCGGGTACCTTCTTCGGTGGGAGGACGCCGCCTTGAGCTAAATACAAATGACCTTCCAAATCCCTCCTGCACTAAAACATAAGCGTTTCTTCTATATCTGGATTGGACAGATGCTTTCCATTGCGGGAACCCAGATGCAAATCACGGCTTTGCTCTGGCATATCAACCAACTGGATAAGAATCCTATTGCGCTGGGTGGTATCGGCGCGGCGCGAATCCTGCCGGTAATCCTGTTTTCCCTGATCAGCGGCGCGCTGGCGGATTCGTTCAACCGCCGCACGATTGTCTTTTTCACACAGAGCTTTGCAGCGCTGCTCGCCTTGATCCTTGGCCTGCTCACCCAGTTTGGGCATGTCACCATCTGGTACATCTATGGGATCACAGCCCTGCAGGCCATCACCGTAGCCTTTGACGGCCCGGCGCGCCAGGCGCTTGTGCCCAATCTTGTCCCGGCCAGGGATTTGCCGAACGCCTTCAGCATGACGTCCATTGCCTGGCAAACGGGATCCATTCTCGGCCCCGCGCTGAGCGGTGTCGTCATCGCCAGCATGGGACAGGCAGCCGTCTACTACATCAACGCTGCATCGTATCTCGCGGCCATCATCGCCTTGATCCTGATTGGCGACGTGCCGCAGAAGATCTCCCGTAAGTTTGATATCAGCCTGAAGTCCATTGGGGAAGGTGTGCACTTCATCGTTGGCAAGCCGATCATTCTTTCCACCATGCTGATGGATTTTGTTGCCACGTTTTTTGCTTCGGCGAATACACTGATGCCGATCATTGCGAATCAAATCCTGAAAGTGGGTGTGATCCAATACGGATGGCTGACTGCTGCGCAATCGGCGGGAGCTGTCCTGGCGGCAGTGGTCATTTCTCAGGTGAAGGAAATACGCAGACAGGGACCGGTATTCCTCGGATGCGTGGTCATATTTGGGCTGGCAACGGTCATCTTTGGCATGACTGCGTCCTTTGTGATCGCCTGGATTGCCCTTGCCGTGACCGGCGCGGCGGATTCTGTCAGCACCATCATCCGCAACACCATCCGCCAGCTCAATACGCCCGATCATATCCGTGGACGCATGACCAGCGTCAATCAAATCTTCTTCCAGGGCGGGCCGCAGCTCGGTGAGATCGAAGCCGGAGTGGTGGCACAGCTATTTGGCGCGCCGTTTGCCATTATCAGCGGCGGCATCGGCTGTGTCCTCGGAATGCTATTGATCGTGCGTAAGTGGCCGCAGTTGACAACCTACAACGGTGACGAGCATTTGGTGACAGGCAGCGTGCCTGCCGATTAGACCTTCACTAAAAAATCCATTTGATGAGCAATATAGACCAGCTCGCCGCTGTCAATCTGTGCGCGTCGCTGCTTGAGCCAGTTGGAAAATACGACCGGGTCCTGTTCAAAACAGCCTGTTAGCGATTCTTCGATAAAGCTCAATATGACCTGCAGGAAGTACGACTCGTCTGCAGGATATTTCCCATTGATCGCGTGTACCACCCAGTCTGACGAGCCTGCGGCCAATATTTTCGCACCCGCTTCCCGTGCGTGCCTGAACAAATGTCTGCCTGCACGGCTATCGCCGCCGGTGGCGCGGGCATCCATCGTTGCATGATAGAGCCGTTCGATCTGTTCATCCAGCCTGGCCTCAATCGTTGGCTCCAGCGAAGTCATACCATCGAAATTGATCGTCAACCACGCCAGATCCTTTGTGAGCGCGAGTAACCTGGGGAGGCTTTCAGGCATCGGCAGCAAATCCAAAAACGCGTTGGCGATCAAGAGATCGGCAGGTGTAGGATTCCTTTGAATGAAATCGAAAACATCCGCCTGCTCGAAGCGGATGTGAACATCACGGGCTTCATCGAACACCCTCAGCTGGTTTTGTTCGATGCCTTCTACACGCAGACCCAGGTCCATGGCCCAACACGGAATCCATTCTCGAGCCGTTTCGATATTCTCCCCCCGCTCATCAACGAGCACATAATCAGCTTTCGTCAACACATTCCAGCGCAGCAGACGAGCGAGCATGGTCCCGATGCCCGCGCCGACTTCGATAACTCGAATCGGCGCGCCGGGTAAATTTGCCCTGAGTGCATCGAGCACGTCGCGATTCAGCGCGCGGTCATCCACGCTCTGTTTGGACAGCAGATAGTGAGGAAAAGAATATTCCACTAGGATTTATCTGAGCGCAACAAGATCAGCATGATCACTTCAGCAATTTTGGCCGGCACCCCATACAGTGAGTCATGAGCGAAGAAATTCTCGCCCCCGATAATCACATACTGAATAACCCAGATCCAAATCCAGGCAACGATGGTCACGATCACATACCCAATCAGTACCTGACGTACCAGGTTGTGTCGGTCCTGAAAGAACTTGATGGGCAAAAAATAAGCGCCCAATAAACCGATATAGCCCAATCCATTTAGAATGAAGGTTATATCTGGACCGTCTTTAAAGAGTATCTTATCAAATGCAGCTGCCAAATGCAGGCTAGCAGTAAAAAGCCCAAGCAGCAGAATTCCGTATTGTCTGGTAGAGAGTTTCATCACTTCTATCCTCCGTTCATATGGGTTGGTAAACAGACGGAACTGATCATTATAATATTACCTTTTGACCCCACGGCTCGCGATCAACAAACCCACGCCTCCGATCAGGAGGTCGCGTGCCCGTATCAATAAAGCAACGCCAATGGCCGAAGCCGCGGAGATGTCGAATATGCCAAGCGCAAATACCTGGCTGCTCTCCAGCGCGCCCAACCCTCCCGGCACCGGGACCAGAAAGGCAAGCCAGCCGGCAGTCCACGCAGTGATGGTCTGCGGGAACGACAGATCGATTTTCAGGAAGTTCGTGATCAGGAAAAATTCACTCACCATACCGACAGCCGCGAGCAACGAAACGAGAATTGCAGAGATCAACAACGAAAAATGTCGGCGGCAAAAAGCGCCCGCCATCCTTTCGGATGCTGCAAGAAAGCGATAGCCTCGTGTGCTGTTTTTGATGAATGGCAGCGAGCGTAAAAGTGATGTGACGGGATACTTGCCCCGATATAACAGGATTATATGAATGGGTGGCCACATCAACAGGATGACCAGCCCGATCAGGCTGGCAAGAGAGCTGCCTCCATTGGTTGACAGAATCCCGGCTTGAAGAATCCCCGTCAATCCGACTGCGAGCAGAAAGAAATTTGCCAGGAACTCCAGCAGTTTATCCATAATCACTGTGGAAGTGGCGCGGATATAAGACATGTTGTATTTTCGCTGAAGATACAACACTTGCAGCGGTTCTCCCCCCACCTGCGGACCCAGGGTAAAGTAACTAAGCCCGAACACGGACACGCGCACACCCAGCAGGGGCAAAAGCTGCAAGTCCTTTTTCTCGGCCTTGCTGATGAACCACCAGCGCAGGGTGACAAGGAAATAGATCGTGAAGTTCAGCCCAAGCAGCGCGGCGACCTGCCAGAGCTGAAGTTGTTTGAGCGTTTTCCAGATTTCCTGCAGCGGCGCGTTTCGCAGTGCAAAATACAGAAGGACTGCAAGGACCGCATAAATTGCAGCCAGGCGCAGCGGGTGAAGGACCTTTGCTTTCATAGCACGCTGACTCCCTCGCCTTCGGGTGGGCATTCGATCAGCCTCTGCATTTCCATCAAAACGGCTTGATGGACGGCAGATGGTTCGGCTGTGCCCAGGTCCCTGGCATAAATCGGACGGCCAATCTGGATGCGGGCCGTGATGGGTTTGAGGGTCAATCCAACCTGAGCAAGGAATTGGAGGGCAATTGCGAGACTCTCTTTTTCCTGGCGCGTGCGTTTCAAATGTAATAACGGATGATGAGCGGCTTTTGCCCAGATAACGCCGCGCACCACAACCGGGAGGACCGCCGTCTGCGGAGCCATGCGAACGAAGATGCTGGCGCTCTCGGTCCACGTTTGGAGTGATTCGACTGCTCCCGGGTAAACATCCGGGTCAGGCTCGATGTGACCGGCCGGGAACGTCAACACTGCGCCACCTCCGCGCAAGTAGGAGCTGACCTGCCGAACGAGGCTCATGCGAGCGGCCGTTTCCTCCTGCACGAAAAAAAGTTGTTTGCTCATGTTCGAAAGCGTGTGAAGGAAGGGCCGGTCGAGCGCGATGATCTTCAGATTCGGCCGGTTGAGCGCGGCAAACAATGCCAGCGTATCGGTGGAGCCTGGATGGTTGGACAGTACCAGAAGTGGGCCGTCAGGCACGAGGTCCGGGCAGAGCGCATGCTCCGAATAGACGCGTACATCCTGAACATAATCCTTCTGTGTAGCGCGGGCGGCGTCTGCCAATCCGCATTCCGCGATGTCTGCATCAAAGCGGAGCATGAGCTCAGCAAATTTGCGTGCCGGCGCACGGACAACTCGGCGCAGGGTGTGCGCAAGAGCAGGCCGGTCCTGCCACCCAAAGGAGACGACAAGATCGTCGAGGTTGATCTCTGTCAGAACGTCGAGTTGGTTCAAGTTATTTCCGGGCGGTGGCCCACATGTTGAGCATGAATTCGAAATAGCCGAAGCGAGTTTTGGTCATCTCAAAGCCAGCCTGGCCAAAGTACCAGCCGAGGAGTGGAAGGGTGTAGGCGTAGGCATGTTCTTGAATTTCCTCCGCACTGACGAGGCTGATGCGTGCCATAAATCTGAGCAGGCCGTCCGACCAGGCAGCCGGCGTGGTGAGAATCACTTCTCCACCGGGTTTAAGCACGCGATAGACTTCCTTGAAAAGGATTGCCATGAGTGAAGGGTCGAGGTGTTCTACCACTGCCAGGAGAGTGACAGCTTCGAAGAAGTTATCTTGAAAAGGGAGTTTGGGCTTCTCCTCAAGGTCAAGCGTATATGATTCGATCTGTAATTCTGAAGCTGTGTGTGGGGGGAGGGGGACCTGGTCGATTGCGAATTTCTCGGCAAAGGACGTGTGAGCCAGAAAATATGGATAACTGCCACAGCCGACATCCAGGATTCGGCCTTGCCGCAAAGTGGATGATATGAGTTTATTGGCTCTCTGTGCCCGTAAATCGGCAAGCAGAGGTTCGAGTAATCCTTTTCCACGAGTAAGACCTGCCATGTAAGCGGTGAATCTCCCAGTACTGGATTAAGTATGCTGACTATATCTTACTTTTCCAGCAGGGACAATACACCTTTGTACTACTTCGCGCATCGTTGCGAATTTGCGCAGCTACTCAGGCTCCATGGAGAAATGCAATGGATAGCCTTCGAGCCCGGCCGCAAAGTGCGCCTTGTTGATGCGCCTCTCCGCTTCGGATTTAGGAAGCGTCTGCACATACGCTGCGCCTTTGTAGTGTGCTGTGAACATGACTTCCACCGCAACTGGCTGGCTGAGAGAAAAGATGGATGTCAGGATGTGGACCACGAAATCCATCGGGGTGACATCATCATTGTGAATGATGACGCGATAGAGCGGCTCAAGCTCAGTCTCTTCTTCGTGCTTCCGAGTGGTCTCGATTTCGGGCGCAACTTCGAGTTTCATCTATGTATACGTCATTTCTTGTGTTTATGGATTTACTGATTCTAAGAGCATCTTAATAGAGTTTATTCAACGTTTCGAGTTCTTCCTTCGTAAGTTCGATCTCTGCTGATTCAAAATTCTCTTTGATATGCTGCGGATCGAACGACATGGGGATCGTAATCACGCGCGGCTGCATGACCAGCCAGGCCAGCGCGATCTGAAAGGACGTGGCAGAATGGGCCTTCGCAACGGCCGCGATCGTCTGGTTGCTGCGCATATTCCTGAATTTGACGGGCGAATAGGCAGTGATCAGGATGTTATTTTTCTGGCAATATTCAATCACACCGTTCTCGATGTATTCCTTGTCAGGCAGCCGATAGGGGACTTGATCGGTGATGATCGGTGTTTCGGAGAATTCCTGCGATTGCCGGAGATGCTTCATCTTGAAGTTGCTCACACCCAGGTGTCTGACCTTGCCAGTGCCCACGAGTTTGTTCAGGGCGCGGAAGGCCGCTTCCAGATCCATTCCCATGCGCGGCCAGTGGATGAGATACAGGTCCACGTAGTCCATTTTGAGGCGGCGCAGGCTGTTTTCGCAGGCTTTGAGCACCTTTTCGTAATCCAGATGCTCAGGTGAGACCTTGGTGGTGATGAACACATCCTCACGCTTCGTCTTCGTATCGCGTATGGCCTGTCCCAGTAGTTCCTCGGCATGACCATTTGCGTACATTTCTGCCGTATCGAAGTGGGTATGGCCAATTTCCAGCGCGGAGCGGAGAGCAGTCATCGAAGCGGAATCAAGCTTCCGGTCCGGGTAGGAATCGCCGCCGATGCTCCACGTCCCGAAGCCGATCTTGGGAAGAGTTACATTATGGATAGTTTCGAATTTCATTTCTTATCCTGAAGGATGGGCGTTTCTTCTATCTCCACGAGTATTCGCCATGCACCCGGGCCATATCCTCCCGGTTTGTTCCCGAGAGAAAAGATATTCTGTCTTTTGGTCATGAGCATACCCTTCGGAGTCAATATTGTACTCAAGAAATAAAAATTCCCCGTCGAGAGAATCCCCGTGGAAGGACATATTGGGATTCGGCGGTCTGTTGAGGGTGGAATTTGGGAAGCGGCGAATCGATCCGGAACCGTCTGCTACCATAAGAAGGGGATCAGTCTTTTGGTGTGTTGCTTATATAACAAATACTCCTGGGCAAAGTGTTCTGTCAGGAGTGCTTCTTCCTGTTTTAGTTTCAACAAGCTTCCAAACAGAATGATGAGAAAACCAATACATGCGCCAAGTGTGCCAATCGACAGCGCTGTGCCTAAAATCATGAGCAGCATGCCTGTATAAATGGGATGCCGAACATAGTGGTAGGGACCGGTTGTAATAAGTTCATGACCTTTTTTCAGAGCAACCATCCCACTCCAATTGCTGGCAAGCGTCCGGCGTGCAAAGATTGCCAGAATGAGGCCTGCGCTGAGAGAGAGGGTGACGATAGCGCTTGTGATCATGCTGGATGGAAGTAGAAGAGTGGACAACAGATCGACGGGAATCCCCAACCTGCCAAGGAATTTAAAGTTGCAGATGACTAAAAAGCCGATCAGGTAAAAAATGGAATACCCGTTTCCCCCGAGCCAGCCTCTTGTTTCCTGAATGGACTTTACGGACTGTGCACTGATAAACCAGTAAAGCAAAAAAACGATCCAACAAACAGCAGTAAATTGTTGCAAATTGATCATTGATCTTGATGCTAGCACCTCTGGTTAAGGGTGAAATGAAGGCGCTTCACTCCGACAGCGAGCGGATATGATCCAGGTTCAGTTCACCTTTTGCGCCCCAGCCCTTTTTTCCCTCTGGTATCTCAGGGCGAAACTTCTCGTACAAATCATAGGCTTTGGCTTCCAATTGCCTCGGCGTGTAGTCCTTTGCCAGTTTCTCCATCGCCGCGCGGACATCATCCAGATTGTCGCCGAATTTCTGCTCTAAATATGCCTGAACGCTCTCAGGGGAAATTGCCTTCCCTTTGATCGCCGCACGTAGTCCCCCAGGAGTCTTGACCGCTGGAACGCCGCGCCCCAGCAATTCAATAAACTCCAGCTTTACTGGCGCTTCTTTCTTCCCTTCAGCTTTGCTCAGGGTAGGCTTTTCTCTTTCCTTCTGTTCTTCACTTTTCTCTTCGTAAATCCCCAATCGTTTCCCTTTGGACTGGGCATTGAGCCCGGCCACTGCTTTGCCAAATGTCAAGGCTTCCTTTTTATCGTAGCCGAGCCGCTCCGCGACAATTACAGCCCACAGTGTGAGGACAGGCGCGCGGTTGATTTGGATTTTCTTTGCCATTCTTTCTTCTCCATTTCTTGCTAAAGTCCAGAATTCATACTGAAATTACTATACACTAAACCACCACTCAAATCAACAAAACCCGCCTCCTCGCGGAGACGGGCACTGTTTCTTGACCACAGATCACTGATTACCGGCTACACTGCCACACCCTGCGCGGCCTCAAGCCCTCTCTTCAACGCCTCGTAATTCTTTGGCAACAGGTGCTTGTGCCTCGCCGGCAAGTGAGCTTCCAATGCCTTTTCAATATCCTTCAATGAAAGCTCAGGCAGTGCCGAGAGCAGTGCGCCGACAGCGACCATATTTAGCAGCCGTTTGTCGCCGATCTCTTCGGCGATCTCATTGCATGGCACAAAAATGACGTGAATATCCTCGCGCTTCGCCTCACGGTCCACCATGGACTTGTTGACGATCAAAGTCCCGCCCGGGGCGAGTAGTTCTTCATATTTATCAAAAGACGGTAGATTGAGGGCAATCGCCAGCGGCGGATTCTTCACCATTGGCGAGCCAATCTCATCGTCTGCAATAACGACGGTGCAGTTCGCTGTGCCGCCGCGCATTTCAGGGCCGTAAGAGGGGATCCACGTCACTTCCTTGCCGGTGTCCATGGCGGCATAGGCTACCACTTGTCCACCGAACAGCACACCCTGGCCGCCAAAACCTGCAATAAGGATTTCTTTTTGCATATTATTTTGCTCCTTCAATATTCAGTATTTGGATTTCCCAACACTGCGCCCGATTCCCAAATACCGAATGTCCGGTGTCTAGACCTTGACCTGCGCCACGCCGGCCGCGACCTTATAGTCGCCGAGCGGGAATGCAGGAATCATGCGCTCTTCTACAAATTTCAGCGAGTTGACCGGCGTCATGCCCCAGTTGGTAGGACAGGTGGAGAGCAGCTCGACCATCGAGAAGCCGAGTCCGCGGACCTGGGTTTCAAATGCAATGCGAATGGCTTTCTTCGCCAGGCGGATATTCTTCGGATCGTGCAGCGAGCGTCTCACCACATATCCTGCGCCGTCGAGCGTCGAAAGCATCTCGGACATGCGGATGGGATAGCCCTGCGTTTCCACGTCGCGGCCGTTCGGCGAGGAGGTTGTCTTCATACCGGGCAGCGTGGTTGGGGCCATCTGTCCGCCGGTCATGCCGTAGTTGGCGTTGTTGATGAAGATCACCGTCAGATTCTCTCCGCGTGCCGCGGCGTGGACGATCTCTCCCATGCCGATCGAAGCCAGATCGCCGTCGCCTTGATACGTGAAAACGATTCGATCCGGTAGCACGCGTTTGATGCCCGTTGCCATGGCGGGTGCTCGTCCGTGCGGGGCTTCCACAAAATCTGTATCGAAATAGTTATATGCAAACACCGAGCAGCCCACCGGTGCAACGCCAATGGTCCTGTCGATCAGGCCCATCTCTTCAAGCACTTCAGCGATCAGCCTGTGCGCCACGCCGTGCGTGCAGCCCGGGCAGTAGTGGGTGGGTGTATCAGTAAAGCCTTCCGGCCTGTCGTAGACCAAATTCTCTGGAACTGTCATTTCACTGCCACCATTCTCTCGAACCACGCGTCGCGCGGATTTTCGGTCATGCTCAGCTTAGTCGATCGGATCCGCTCGATTTCATTCAGGATTTCATCCGGGAACGGAACAACGCCGCCCATGCGTCCATAGAACTCGACGGGCACGCGTCCCTTCACAGCCAGGCGGACATCTTCCAGCATCTGGCCGGAGTTCATCTCTGTGACAAGGAACGCTTCGACCCGCCCTGCAAGCTGGTCGATCACCTCATACGGGAACGGGCTGACCGTGATTGGCCTCAAAAGGCCAACCTTGATCCCCTTTTGCCGCGCGGTACGGATGGCGGACAGCGCCACACGACCAGCGGTGCCGAAGCCAACGATGACGAATTCAGCATCATCGAGATAATATTCTTTGTATCGGACTTCATTCGCCTGGATTTGCTTCCAGCGCTGGATCAGGCGCAGGTTGAGTTTTTCTTCCTGGATGGGATCAAGATAAATGGAGGTCAGGACGCGGCGTTCTCGCTTTCCCATCCGTCCGTTGGTGGCCCATTCCCAGTCCTTGCGCTGGATTGGTTTCATCTCAGGCATCTGCGCGGGCTCCATGATCTGGCCGACAGAGCCGTCGAGGATGACCATGCAGATGGAACGGTAGCGTTCCGCGAGGTCAAAGGAAAGGACCGTGAGGTCAATGGCTTCCTGCACAGAAGCCGGCGCGAGCACGATCGGCTGATAATCTCCATGTCCGCCGCCACGCACTGCCTGGTTGTAGTCACCCTGCGAGGGCGCGATGTTGCCCAGTCCCGGTCCGCCGCGCATCACATTGATGATGACCGCCGGGATCTCCGTGCCAGCAATATATGAGATGCCTTCCATCATCAGGCTTACGCCCGGGCTGGAGGAACTGGACATGACGCGTACGCCTGCGCATGCCGCGCCGTAGACCATGTTGATCGCACCGAGTTCACTTTCGGCCTGGACAAATGTCCGGCCAAGCTCGGGCATACGGCGGGAGAGATATTCGAGCACTTCCGTTTGAGGCGTGATCGGGTAGCCGAAGTAGGCCTCAAGTCCCGCACGAACCGAGGCTTCGGCGATGGCTTCATTGCCTTTCCATAATTCACGAGTCATGTAAATCTCCGTTCATGCCGGCGTTGGCGCGGCGGCCTTGGTTACTTCACGGTAAACAGTGATCGCTGCGTCGGGGCAGACGAGGGCACAGATAGCACACCCCGTGCATCCATCTTTGAACGTGTGCGCGGGGTGGTAGCCTTTAGGGGTAAGCCGGGACATGTCCAGCTCCATCACATCCTGTGGACATGCGTTTATGCAAAGTTCGCACCCTTTGCAATAACTATCGCTGACTTCGATCCAACCTTTTACAGCCATTGAATCTCCTTTTAGAGAAGTCGGATATAAATTAGCGGATTGCCGCCAGCCTGATTATGTCGTTTTCGGAGAGCCGGGTGTAGTGCCATGCGTCATTACTCACATATACAAATGTCCTCGTTTGTGTGCTGGATTTTCGGGCGGTTTCGGCCTATTTCAACGAACCATCAAAGGTCGCCAGGTATACATTCGTGCCGTTTGTATCGCGAGAGACGAAATCGAAATAAAGATAGTAGATATTGTTTACATAGAGCAGGGTGGATAGATAGGTCGCTGACCAGTTCGGATGCTCCTTGTTCGATAAAACCGGATTCTGATCGTTCTTCACCCAATGGATTCCGTCCTGGCTCGTGGCAACGCCGAACGCGAATCCGCCTGCCGTGAATTTGCCAGATCCATCGGTTGCCATGTAGACCATCTTCCAGCCGTCTGCAGTTTGTATCACATTTGGATCGATTACCCGAGTCGCATCCCAGCCGCTGGAGCTAACCGTCAGAACGGGATCACTCTCGACCAGGGCGGGATCATTTGTGGCCGGGTCGTTATATTTCGTCCAGGTGATGCCATCTGGCGAGGTTGCCATGCCAATCATGGATTCGGTCCCGTCGCCGTGGCCATCGTAATACATGATATAGCCGCTGTCTGTTTTATGGACGTCGGGTGCTGTAACCTGTACTTCATCCCAGGTGCCTTTCGAGCCGCCCGTAAGCACTGGAGCGGGATCAATGGTCCACGGTCCAGTGGGAGCCGGGGCGGTGGCGCGCCCAATAATCCCCGCGCCGCTGAACGTATTCCCTCGTAGTGTATAAAAATACAACACCCAGGTTCCATCATCCTCAACCAGCGCGCTCGTAACGAAGAAATTATTACCGAAGCGTGAACCTAAACTGCTCAACGATTTCGCACTCAATACAGGCTCGGTTACCTGACGGGTCCACTGATAACCATCGGGTGATGTCGCATAGCCTACGCCGACCGGTGCGGGGAAGCCATTGATGCCGTTGAAGAACATGTGGAACTGCCCGTCACGATAGAGCATGGCACCGGGATCGATGTAGACATTGTCCCAACCTGGATTATTGCTCTGTTGTAGTACAGGATTCCCCTCATAGAAATGGAACAGGGAAGTACCCAACTCATCGGTTGGAATGGCATTGGGTAAGCGAGTCGGCGTGGGCAGGACGGTCGCCGTGGCCGTCGGTGGAATGGGTGTGGATGTGGAGCTGGCAGTTGCTTCCAGGGTCTGTGTTGGACTTGACATTGGCGTGGATGGGACCGCGCATCCGCTCAAAAGCACGGCAAGCAGAATCAGCAGGCTGACAATAGTTTGCATGGTTAACTCCTCTGAGATTGGAAATTCGGAGTTAACGATACGTTTTACAGGATGATCAGGCTATCGAAATCTTGCTCAACAGTTGGTGCATTTGCTGCCTGGAGACGTTCCGCAGTTGAGAGGGCGGCGCGCCGAATGTTTTGCGGAAGGCTTCCGTAAAATGGCTGTGACTGGAGAAACCCAGTTCCATCGCCAGCGTGGTCAAATCCGTGTTGGCCTGCGTTACATATTCCAGAGAAGTACGCAACCGGATTTGTTTGAGATATTGATGGATGGTCTGCCCGGTGTGTTTACGAAAGATGCGGCAAAGGTGAAAAGCGGAATAGCCGAAATGTCGGGCAATTTGCTCGAGTGAAAGGTCATTCCTGAAGTAGATGGATAGCATTTTCTGAACGCCGTCCGTCACTTCCTTTTCAGTTGCAGTCCTGGTGGAATGTGGCGATACACCCTGCTGATGATAGCTGTTGTAGATTACATGTTTGAGGATCGTGAGCACGCTTTCTTCGATGAAGAGTTCATCTCTGACCCCTTTATTTACAATGGTATCAACAATCGAACGCTGCATCAGGTAGGTCCTTGGATCGCTGGGTCCGGATGGGAATTGAAAAGGTTGCTGCGGATGATCGCTTACATATTCATCGAAGGGTTGTACTGCCTGTGCGATGAGTTCGGACTTGAACCCGAACCAGTCGCATAAATCACCTTTTTCAGAGAGCCTGCCGCGAGAGTAAACTTGCCGGTCATTGTAGAACATGACAACGTTGGGATCGGCCACCACAGGCTTCTTGCCCGCATGTGTGATGGTGACACTGGTACGTGGAAAGACGATCAGGGCTGAACCGGCGACATGCGGCCCGGTGAAATTGGAATGTTTTGGCCCCCGTCGAAATTGCCCGATCCGAAAAAAACTTCCGTCGTAAATGGACCTGCTGGCATCCTGATCGTCTCTCATTATCTACTAACCTGTAAATTTGATATGGAAAGCCTTGTCACAATTGCTGCGCAATCTTATCCAAATGGTGTTCTTCGCGCAAGTACCCGCTGCTTGCTCATTCCCGGCATATTATCTATAATTTGACCCATGAAAAATCCAGCATATGTGGGACGGATTTTACGACTCCTTGTCATTTTTGCTTTCTCTACTGGCATATTATCGGGTTGTGCTCAGGCGAGCGTGGGGAATACCAACCCGTCCAGGCCCAACATCATATTAATTCTTACGGATGACCAGCCTGTCTCGACGCTGGCATACATGCCAAATGTGCAAAAAGAACTGGTCGCGCACGGGGTGACTTTTTCCGAGGCCTTCTCCACGACTCCACTCTGCTGCCCGAGCCGCGCAAGTATTCTTACCGGGCTTTATGTATTTCATCATGGCGTCAAAACCAATCGTGCACCGGATGGCGGCGCATTGGCCTTCAATGACAAATCCACACTGGCGGTATGGCTGCATCAGGCAGGTTATCGCACGGCATTGATGGGAAAATATCTCAACGGTTCGGATGAGCTGCCGGAAGGTTATGTCCCTCCCGGCTGGGACGAATGGCAGGTTTTCCTCAAGCGTGATCCGGACCTTGCGTACTACTACAACTACACCTTGTCTGAAAACGGGACAGCCGTGCAACACGGACGGAACGCGTCCGATTACAGCACCGACCTTCTGGCGAAGCGCGCGGTCCAGTTCATAAAAGATTCCGGCGACAAGCCTTTTTTTCTCATGCTAAGCGTTTTTGCTCCACATGAGACGTATCAGCCCGCAGCGCGTCACAAAGACCTTTTCAAAACCGATGCGGAGTTTCAGCGCTACCGTCCCCCAAGTTACTTTGAAGCAGATCTCAGCGATAAGCCGGGCTGGGTGAGCCAGATCAAACCTGCGAATAAGGATTACGTGGATCATGTGTACGAGCGCATCCTGCGGACGCTGATGTCCGTGGACGACGCTGTTGGAGATTTGACCCGTGTGCTGGATGAGCGACAGATTCGTAATAATACGGTCATCATTTATATGACCGATAACGGCATGGCAATGGGAGAAAATGGAATCTTCGGAAAGAATTGCGGATATGATCCGTGCCTCCATTTGCCATTTGTGATCAGTTATCCACCCCTGACCCCCTCAGCCCGCCAGGACAACAACCTTGTCCTCAATATTGACATTGCTCCCACGATTATGGATTTCGCTGGCCTAACGCCTCCATCTGTGCTGGATGGGCAGAGCATCCTGCCGCTGCTGAAGGACCCCTCCGCCAATTGGCGTGATGGATTCTTGATCGAGCATTATCAAGATAAAGGGGATGTTGAGGAAAGCGCATTGGCGGCGATCATTCCCGGCTACGTTGGCTTCCGCACAAAGGAATGGAAATATATCGAATACGCTACGGGCGAGCGGGAGCTTTACGATCTGGTGAATGATCCGTGGGAAATGAATAATATTGCGGGCCAACCGGGACACGAAGATGTGATTGCTGAATTGCAGGATAAAATCAAGAAGTTGAGGCATAAATAGGTGAAGAAGAACAAGACGATTCTTGCGGTTTTGCTGCTGTTGGGGCTCGGGTATTTCATATTATTCTGGTTTCCTAATTCCACTGGTGCACGCGATTTCAATATGACGTTCATCTTTGAGCAGGATGAACCTGCGCAATACCCGCACATCATCCGGATGTTGGAGCCGGGCAAAACGTTCCAGCAGACTCTATACCGCGTCTTCGCCTATCAGCACTATTACTTCGGTTTTCCATACTACGGCTACTCAGCGCTGGTTCTGTTGCCGGTTAAGCTTTTTATTGGCTGGGAGAATGTCTCTCTCAATATGTTGTTGCTGAGGCAGTTCGTCAGCACGCTGCCGATGATCATCGCGATCATTCTCCTGGTCTATTTGCAGACGCGGTTCCGATCCTACTGGAAGTCCATTTTGCTGTTTGTGATTTTGCTTGCGGTTCCCGGAGTGGTCTTCAATGACATGTGGATTCACCCGGACAGCCTCACTTTCCTTTTCATTGTCCTCACCTTTTTCTTCCTGGACCGGGACGATCTCCAGTTTGGGAAGAATTTCTATCTCGCCGCGCTGGCATGCGGACTTGCTGTTGGAACCAAGCTGATCGGTCTGTTTTTCTTCCTGGCGATCCCATTCTATATCTTCCTCGGTTGGCGCCAGGGAAGGATCGATTTGCGCAAGGCGTTCGTAGCCGCGGGGCTTTTTGTCGGCATCATGTTCGCGACCTTCGTGCTGGTCAACCCATTCCTGTACTGGGCGTCGGAACGGGCATTTGCCCTCAAAACCCAGACCAATCTTCATGACTCCATGAGCAGCGGGTTTATCGTCACCTATTACAACAGTCCCTTGCTGTGGCTGCAGGTTTTCCAAAAATGGTATGGGCTCCTTATCTTCGTTTTGTTTGCTGCCATTTCGGCAGTGATTGCCGCATTCAAGGGTGAGAGACGTCTCTTGAATCAGTTGATCTTATTCTGGGCTGTTCCGTTCATGTCTTACATTGCGTTTGCTTTGGTGATTCGGGCCAAGCATTTCCCGCTTCCCATCCTGCTGCCGATGTTTTCGAGCATCCCCGCTTACTTCACCCTTGTCGAGCCGCAGAAGTTCATTGGCCCGGTTACCGAATATCTGAAGAAAAATGCTTTGCGCCTGGGGTTAATGCTCGTCGGGCTGGTGATCGTCGGCGCACAACTGCTCTACAGTTTCAGGCAGGATGCCTCGCTATACACCGAGAATCTCCATCGCGAGGAAAACAATCCCAACATTCAGTTCTATACAAAACTCGAACGGGATTATCTTTCGAAGATTGTGTTAGATCGTCAATTGGTCATCTTCCGGGATTGGATGATGTATGTTCCCAACTCGCCCAGATATGAAGATTACTTCAAGTGGGGTGTATCCGATTATCAGGTTGCGATGCAGCATGATCCAGATGTGTTGATCCTGAATAAACAGCATATCTACGACTATACCCAGCCCGGACAGGTCGAAGGCGCCAAAGATCCTGACTTTGCGCTGACTGTCGAGTTCTACAAGAATGCCCTCAACGGGACCGTGGAGGGGTACACTTTGCTTTACCAGGATGACTTCGGCGTGGTCTATCTGAAGACGCCGTTGTACGAACAATTCTTTGCCTCTGATTAGATTTCAGGAACTCAAAATGTCCAACACCAAAACTCCAGTCATCATTGACGCGTTCCGCACGCCGATCGGCGCGCTGGGTGGGAGCCTCGCTTCGGTCCGGCCTGACGATCTGGCTGCCCTCGTGATCAAAGAGATTCTCTCCCGCACCAAAATTGATCCCGCGCTCGTCGAGGAAGTCTTCTTCGGGTGTGCAAATCAAGCCGGTGAAGATAACCGCAACGTGGCACGCATGGCTGCTTTGCTTGCCGGGCTTCCCGTGGAAGTAGCTGGCGTGACCGTCAACCGACTCTGTGCATCCGGGTTGAGTGCCATCAACCAGGCAGCGCGCGCGATCAAAGTCGGTGAAGGGGATGTGTATATCGCGGGCGGCGTCGAATCCATGAGCCGAGCGCCGTACTCCATTCCGAAGGCTGAAGCGGGATTTTCGTTTGGGAATCTCACCGCCTGGGATACCGCCCTCGGCTGGCGTTATCCGAATCCGGTAATGAAAGAGAAGTACGGGACGGAGTCCATGGGCGAAACTGCAGAAAACCTTGCCAGAGAACGACCGCACATCACGCGTGAGAAGCAGGACGCTTTTGCCTTCCGCTCGCATCAATGTGCCATTGCCGCCACTGACTCGGGCCGCTTTGCGGAAGAGATCGTGCCCGTGACGATTCCACAGAAAAAAGGGATGCCGAAGATCGTCAGCACTGACGAACGCCCGCGCCGCGATACGACACTGGAATCGCTCGCCAATCTGAAGCCGGCTTTCGCCAAAGACGGCGGAACTGTCACTGCCGGGAACTCATCTGGACTCAATGATGGCGCGGCCGCACTGCTTGTGATGAGCGAAGAGAAAGCCAGGGAATTGAACCTTAAGCCACTGGCGCGGATCGTGGCCTCTGCGGCTGCTGGCGTTCCGCCGCGCGTCATGGGACTTGGCCCCGTGCCTGCGACGAGGAAAGTCCTTGAGCGCACCGGTTTGAAGATGCAGGAAATTGAACTGGTTGAATTGAACGAAGCCTTCGCTGTGCAATCTCTGGCAGTGATCGAAGATCTGGGCGTTGACCCTGAGATCGTCAATGTCAACGGCGGCGCGATTGCCATTGGACATCCCCTCGGTTGTTCCGGTGCGCGGCTCGTGACGACTCTCGTTCATGAAATGCGGTTGCGTGCAGCAAGTGGGAAGCCAATCAAATATGGACTCGCTACGCTGTGCGTTGGTGTAGGTCAGGGCGAAGCGACTGTCATTGAATGGATTGGTAGATAAACTTGAATGTTGCAGTTCGAAGGTTCAAGGTTGTTCGACCATCAACTTTCAACCTTGAAACAGCCCCGGAGGAGACATGAAACGAATCATCGAACTGATGCTCATTGCCGTGTTGCTCACTGCCTGTGGAGCAAAGTCCACGCCGATTGCCCAGGCGGGTGATGCCCTGCCGGCAACGCCCGTGTCGGATAAGCGGACTCCGGTAGCCACTCGGACACCGGCCCCGGCAGAGATTAGTGCGCCGCTCGTGGATGCGCCATCTATCATGCTCCTCAGTATGCTCAATGAAAAGGACGGATGGGCCACGACTCAAAGGGGAGTCATTCGCACGAACGATGGCGGTGTTACCTGGCACAACGTTACTCCTCCGGGAATCGGTGATGTGCAGACGGCGCGTCTTGCGCTGCTCGATGTCGATCATGCCTGGATGCAAGCGCCCGACCCCAACAACTATCCCAACGGCGGATCCCTGTATCGCACGAAGGATGGCGGCATCACATGGACCTTGAACTCCACGCCGTTCAGCGGTGGGCAGATGGCGTTCCTCGATGAGAATAACGGATGGATGATGGCTGACCTCGGTGCTGGTGCCGGTTCTCAGGCAATCGCTGTTTATCAAACAACAGACGGGGGCACATCATGGTCGCTCGCCTACGTAAATGATCCCAATCAACCAAACGCGGGCGACACGCTGCCGCTCGGCGGATTGAAGGGCATGATCGTTCCATTGAATATGAAAACTGCATGGGTCGGCGGCGTGACGTATGCTCCGTCCATTGTCTATCTCTATCGCACCGATGATGCGGGTCGCACATGGACGCAAATCGAAGTCCCATTGCCAGCCGATATAAACATGAGCGAGATCGACGTGGACGCGATGAAGTTTGTCAGCGGGAAGGATGGTTTCCTGGCTTTGCGTCTGCTGGGTGATACTTATCGCACTGCGTTTTATGCGACTCACGATGCAGGTAACACCTGGAGTCTCATGACAACGATTCTGCCCGGCACGGGTACAACGGAAATTCTTTCGGCGCAGGAAATCGTCTTTTATAACGGCCAGCAGTTCTACGTCACGCGCGATGCGGCACAGAACTGGAGCATTGCCGATCCAGATGTTGTTTTTGGCGACTTCTTTGCAACCATGTCCTTCGCGGACGCCTCCACCGGTTGGGTCATCAAGTCAGATGTATCCGATCATCGCTCCCTCTACAAAACGACCGACGGAGGCAAGACTTGGTCCGAGCTCATTCCATAGCCGGTTTCCTGCTGCTGACCCTGGTCATTTCATCATGTGGACCGCTCAAGACCGCTTCTGACGTCCCGACGGCTGCTCCCGTTCTCGAATCACCACCAGCGCCGACAGCGCCTCCGACGTCCATCCCGGTGTTGACAGCGGACCAGATCCGCAACTCGCCGTATCAGATCAACGCGCGCGATGATCATCCCGTAGTGAAGTTGAGCAACGGACAGTATCAACAAGGCACCGACCCGTTCTCTCCGGACTATGCAACTGTCTTTGTCAGTGACTTCATCGCGTTCGGCGCCCTCAACGCAGACGGCATTAACGAAGCGGCGGTTGTCACGTATGAGAATTTTGGCGGGACTGGAAACTTCGCGATCCTGGCTTTATATCGAAATGAAAATGGCGCGCCTGTTTTCGTCACATCTACATTGATTGACGACCGCGCGAAGATCAATGCCCTGGAGATCGAGGATAAGGAGATTGTTCTCGACGCGATTGTTCATGGTTCTGAGGATCCTGGCTGCTGTCCGGCTCTTCCAACGACGCGGCGCTACGCCCTTATGGGTGGGCAGCTGCACTTGATGAACCTTTCAACAGCCACTCCCAACGGCGAGAAGCGCCAGGTTCATATTGCTACACCTGCTGACGGCGCAGAAGTGACGGGTTCCGTGCAAATCACGGGGGACGTGACCATCGCTCCGTTTGAAAGCAGTCTCGATACGCGGATTTATGACTCCGCAGGAAATGAGTTATATGTTGGCGCCATTCAGGTCGCTGCCCCAGCTCTCGGGGGGCCCGGAACGTTTGACACCATCATCGACCTTTCCGAAATTCCGTCTGGCACAACCGTTTTTGTCGAACTCCAAGACATCAGCGCCGCGGACGGTTCCCTGCTTGCGATGGATTCGGTACAATTGGTTGTAAAATAAGATTACCTCGCGTTGAGCGAAGTCGAAACGTGAATTTAATGAAAGAATTCTGTTTACTGTTTTTCAGGAGAGAACCTCATGCCCCATCTCGTCCGTGACTGGATGTCCAGCCCTGTCGTGGTCGTTGACCCTGATTCGAGTGTTTCCTATGCCCTGACGCTCATGCGCCGGCGGCGTATCCACAGTGCCGTGGTGGCAATCACGGACAAGAATCCTTCATATGGCATTATTACAAGTACGGATATTCGAGACAAAATCGTTGGCGAGGGCCGAAACCCGGCGGAGACAACCGTCCGTGAGATCATGTCGGGCCCTCTGATCCTGGCCAGCCCAGATTGGACCTTAATGCAGTGTTCGCAGGTAATGCAGGAGAACCGCATCCACCATCTCCCGGTCGCGGATGAAAGCGGCTCTTTGATCGGCCTGATCTCTGCCACGGATATCTTTATGGCTGTGGAAGAAAGCGGCTGGGAAGAGAACGACCAGTAACAGTGGCTACAAGGACTTCCTCCAAATTCTACGTGGTCTGGAAGGGGCGCAAGACCGGCATCTTCACCTCCTGGGACGAAGCCGAAAAACAGGTGAAGGGTTATGCTGGCGCGCAGTACAAGGCCTTTACAAGTTATAAACACGCCAATGCAGCCTTCAAAGCAGACTATGCCGATTACAAGGGGAAACCTGCGACTCAGGGCAATTGGAGAACAGCCAGCGTCAAGCCGCAAATCCCGTCCGTTTGCGTGGACGCGGCCTGTTCAGGCTCGCCGGGTAAACTGGAATACCGCGGTGTGTTGACAGAGGGGGAGCAGGAAGTATTTCGTGCCGGCCCCTATGAGGATGGGACGAATAACGTGGGCGAGTTCCTGGCTATTGTGCATGCGTTATCGTGGCTCCAGAAGCAGAAAACGGAACTGCCAGTTTATTCCGATTCGGAGAATGCGATTGCCTGGGTCCATACCGGGAAGTGCAGGACAGGCCTGAAGCACACGGACAAAAACCATGTGCTGTTTGCCTTGATCAAAAGCGCTGAAAACTGGCTGGCAGAGAATGAACTGCCCGAAGAAGGAATCCTGAAATGGGATACGATACTGTGGGGTGAAAACCCCGCTGACTTTGGAAGAAAGTGAAAAATGAATACAGCCCTCCTCATCATTGACATTCAAAATGACTATTTCCCCGGCGGCAAGATGGAGCTCGTTAACCCGCTCGAAGCCGCGAAGAAAGCGTATATGATCCTTCAGTGCTTCCGCGAGCACAATGGACATCACGTCCATATTCAGCACAGCTCATTGAAGCCTGATGCCACGTTCTTCATCCCTGGCGATCGCGGCACTGATGTTCATGACTCGGTCGCGCATTTCGAGGGGGAACCGATTGTCTACAAACATTTTCCGAATTCCTTCCGGGAAACGAATCTGCTGGAAATGCTGAAGGGCTGGGAAATCGAGCGCATAGTCATCGCCGGCATGATGACCCATATGTGCGTGGATGCCACTGCCCGCGCCGCCGCAGATTTTGGCTTTCAGATCTGGATCGCGGAAGATGCCTGCGCCACGCGTGACTTGAAATACGGCGAGACTGTGATCCCGGCGGAGCACGTCCACAAGTCATTTCTGGCCGCACTGAAATCCTATGGTCAGGTAATGAAGAGTGAAGAGATCATAGCCAAGCTGGCGGCGGAAAAAGAGAGCACTTCGCGCTGAGAGTAGTGAGGAGCGCTTTCAGCGATGAACGCAGTCGAAGCGCGGTTTGCTGTCAACACGGCGCTTCGACTATGGGACTGAAGAACGCAGTTCCTCCGCTCAGCGCGAAGTAATTAATCGGAATCAATGATCGGGGCGGCAGGAAGCGGAACCTCATCGCCTTTTTGCATTTGATCGTGGTCGGGCAATTCCGCTTCAAGGTTGCGGATGTGGGGAACAAAGAGATAGGTCCAAATCGCGACAGCCATATAGAGAACACCAGTCAACACCAGTTGCAGGGCCATGCCAGAGCCCGGCGTGGTCCCGACCATCCAGCCGAAGGCGTGCGCCAACCATGTGGATGATCGCATGGCGGGCTCCGTGACGTAGTCCGCAAGCAGGCCGGCGAGGATGGGAGTAATTGGCCCAACCGACCAGGCGATCATGCGCCGGGCGGAGAAGACGCGTCCCTGGATATCCGGTGCGACCTTGGCCTGCCAGATGGCCTGACTCGCTCCATTGGTGAAGATGGGGAAGATTCCACCAATGACCACGGCAATTACCCAAATGGGGAGGCTGCGGCCAAGCCCAAAGACCAGGAGCAGGAACAACCCCGTCAGTGCTTCCCCAATGAAGATGCTGTTCATGCGTTTTTTGAATCCACCCCACAGGCTGATCAGCAGTCCGCCTACCACCGCGCCAATGGCATTGGCTGAAGTGACAATGCCGAGGATCTCACTACTCTGGTTCGTCCGTTCAAGAATAAACGGGGAAAACAACGAGATGGAAAGACCGATCACGAAATTGAGCACAACGAAAAAGATCAGCAGACCAAAAAGCCCGCGGCGCGCAAAGATGTATTTGAAGCCGTAAATAGCTTCCTTGAGAATGCTGCCGCTTCCAGCCTGACCTTCCAGCGTGCGGACCGGCTTTGGGATGTGGACCAGCATAAGCGCAAAGATCGCGAGAAAGAAAGTGACCACGTCAATGACGAGAATTCCGGTAAGGGTAATGATCGGAAGCAGAACGCCGGCCAACAGCGGGGCCAGGACGGCCGGTCCCGATTCGATCAGGGACATCATTCAATTTGCGCGGCTGTAATGTTCCTTGGGAATCATCGTGCTGATCGCGGCGGAGTAGGCCGGCCATTGAAATGTGTTGCCAAGCCCATTGATCACAGCCGCGAGATAAAGATGCCAGATTTGCAGGACCCCGAGCGCATGCAGAACCAGAATCCCGGCCGTCGCGGTGACGGCGGTCAGGTCACTGACCATCATCATCAGTTTGCGGTTATGACGGTCCACCATTACCCCGGCAATGGGGGAGAGCAGCAGGAACGGCACAATGAACGCCGTGTTGACAATGCCGAGCGCGGTCGCGCTGCCTGTTTCCTGATAGGCCCAAATGGTCAGCGCAAACTGCGTCATGCTCGATGCCAGTACGGAGACGATTTGTCCTGCCCAGACGATGGTGAAACCCAACATGCCTGTAGGCTGTTTCTCGGAAGTTGATTGGGTCATGGCTGGGATTATAGCCTTGGGAGCACGTCTCTTGCCACGGAGAGCGCGGATTTTTCTTTCAAGACTCCGCGCCTCTGTGTCTGTGTGGCTACATTTTCATCGTGCTATAATTTTCTTCATGGAAACAACCTTGGACCCCGAAAAACAAAAACAGGCAAAACAATACGCACGCATCAACCGCCGCCTGTGGCTGGTGGATAATCTCTTCAGTGCGCTTTATGTGCTCGCCTGGCTGCTCTTTGGCTGGAGCATTTCCCTGCGCAATTGGCTCTCGACCTTCACGACGAATGACTGGCTGCTGATTGCGATCTACGTCGCGGTGTTTGGCGGCATCTACTTTATCCTAAACCTGCCCCTCGGTTACTACAGCGGATTTGTCCTCCCGCATCGCTTTGACCAGTCCAATCAGAGTCTCAAAGATTGGATCATCGACCAGCTCAAAGGACTGGCGATCGGCGCGCCCCTTGGCCTGCTCCTGCTCGAATTGCTCTATCTTGCCCTGAGAGTGACCGGTAGTCTCTGGTGGTTGTGGGCCGCGGGAGGCATGTTGTTGTTTAGCGTTTTGCTCTCGAATCTGGCGCCTGTGCTGATCATGCCGCTGTTCAACAAATTTGTTCCGCTGGGTGATGAGCATAAGGAGCTTGCCGAGCGCCTCATCAAACTCGCAGAGCGCGCTCATACAAAAGTCCGCGGTGTCTTCAAATTTGACATGTCAAAACGGACGAAGTCTGCCAACGCCGCGTTGACCGGCCTCGGCAACACGCGCCGTATCATTCTGGGCGACACGCTCATTAACGAATTTACCACCGACGAGATCGAGACGGTCCTGGCTCACGAATTGGGACATCACGTCCATCGCGATATTCCATTCCTGATCACATTTGGCACACTGACAACCATGGTCGGTTTTTATCTGGCGTCATTGGGAATGAACTTGGCAGTTCACTATTTTGGCTTTACCAGTGTCAGTGACCCCGCCGCTTTCCCCGCATTAGGAGCGATCCTTGGCGCGTATAGGCTGATCATGATGCCGCTGGAAAACGCCGTCTCACGCTGGCGCGAAAGCATGGCCGATGACTATGCTCTGGAGTCTACGGGGAAAAGGGACGCGTTTGCTTCCGCGTTCACTCGGTTGGCGAATCAAAACCTGGGTGAAATTGACCCGGAGAATTGGGTCGTGTTCCTGTTTTACTCTCATCCACCACTCGGGGAACGGATCGAAAAAGCGAAGCGGTATAACACAACGGGCGCTCACTAGCGCCCGTTGTCGCTCTGTCATTGCGCTAAATCTCCCATCAACTCCATTGGCACCACCGCCGCGCCGACAATGCCCGGCCCGGTGTGGACGCCGAGCACAGGCGATATACGCATCACCTCGAGCTTGGCTATGTTCAGTCTTTGCTCGATCTCCTGGGCAAGCGCATCCGCTTTTTCGGCGAAGCGGCCATGCAGAACAGTGACCCAGACCGGCGCTCTACCATATTTCTCGTACAGATGATCCACGATGGCCGTCATGGATTTGGTCAATGTGCGACTCGTGGTAACGGTGCTGTACTTGCCATCTGCGTCCACGCGGATCACCGGCTTGAGGTTGAGCAGCGCGCCGGCCAGGGCTTTGACGCGTCCGATGCGGCCGCCGCGTGCGAGATACTCCAGCGTATCCAGCGTGTAAATCACTTCCGTCTTCTCGCGGATGGAGGCCAGGCGTTCCTGAACTGCATGCATGGCCCAACCCGCTTTGGCTGCCATTGCTGCGGCCATCACCTGGAATCGCTCACCGCCGGAGAGTGTGCGTGTATCCCACAGGCTCACATTTGCTTCGGGTTTGGCCTGTTCTCCGCCCTGGCGTGCCGCGTTAATCGTTCCGCTCAAGCCGGAGGAAATATGAATGGAAAGAATATCCTTGCTCTTCCCGGCTATTTTGCGATACAACTCCGCAAACAATCCCGTGGATGGCATGGCCGTGGTCGGGATGGCGGGACGCATGGCTTCGAGGCGATTGTAGAATTCGTCTGCTGTGATATCCGCGGAATTCACTTCGCCTTCCGGAAATTGGATGAAGAGCGGGGCCTGGACAATATCCAGTTTTTCCAGCTCCTCGGCGGGCATATCCGCCGCACAATCGGTTACGATTTTCATAAGTTACTCCTCTGATTTATCCTCGGTGGTCGAGTAGCCGCCGTGTCCCTTGGCGGCATACACTTGCACCGAACGCAGGTACGGTGTCGAGACCATCGGTTAGAATCCAACTTCTCTTTTCATGCCACGTGCTGGTTTCGATATATCCCTTGACAAACACTCGGGACCACTCAACCAGCGGATTTACTTCTTTTCCAGGAACCACTTCACCGTATCTGAAATGGATTCATACAACGAGCGTGGCTTGTAGCCCAGCTCACGTGCTGCCTTGGCATGGCTGATGTTCGAATTACTCCGCAAGACCTCCAGGGAATAGGGTGTGAAGCGTGGCGTCGCATGGGCGGCACTGTAATACATAGGTGTAAACAGGGACGCGAGTTTCGCCAGGTCAAAGGGGATTTTCATTTGAAAGAATTTTTTCCCCGTAATCTCACGCACAGTTTCAAGCAAATACCTCACGGATATTTTCTGCCCCGACAAAATATAGCTCTGACCGCGCTTGCCTTGTTCCGCGGCGGAGATCAATCCCTCTGCTACATCCCGGACATCCACGAAGTCATAGGCGCCATCCACATAAATTGTTGGTTTCGCGACTGCCGCATCGTGGATCACGGCGCCCATCATCGAGCCGCGAAAATCATACGGGCCGATCACCCCGGTCGGGCAGGCCACCACAGCCTCAAGTCCCGCGCGGGCTGCGTTCAATACCTCGAACGTCGCTTCTGCTTTTGAACGGTCATAAGCACCGTAAGGATTATCCGCATCGTAGGGCAGAGTCTCGTCAATCACGCCATCCTCCACGCGCTTGATCGCGTGAATGGATGAGGTATAAACCAGTTTCTTGATTCCCTTTTCTTGTGCGGCACGCAATATGTTTTTCGTGCCCTCCACATTGACTTTCCGGACGAGCGGATTGGGCCCGGGCATGATCGATATAATGCCTGCCAGATGGAAGATGCCTTTGATGCCTTGCAGAGAGTCGAACAATGAATCCAGATTGAGGACGTCTCCCTCCACGGCCTCAACGCCCAGACCTTCGATTGGGTCGCGCGATTCTCCGGGCAGAATCAGCGCCCGGACCTTTTCACCGCGCTCAAGCAGCTTTCGAACCAGGACATTCCCAATATGCCCTGTTGCACCGGTAACGAACCACATACTTATAACCTTACTCCTCTTTGCTCATCATATTATTGACCAGCATCGTCGCGCTTTCACGCGCCACCTTTTCCCATTTTGCCCCTTTGGGGTCGAGCAAACTTTGCAAGAATAGACCCATCGCCATTGAGACGATCAAACGAGACGCAACCTCCGGGTTGACCTCAACAAAGGAACCTTCCTCTACCCCTCTCTTGATGAGCGAGGTGAAGTATTTGTGGTAACGCCGATACGGTGCGATGCTGGCCTGCCAGATTTCCTCGTCGCGGCTGGCCTGCAGCCAGAACTCGAGAAACATGGGCAGGTGATTCCCGGCAGATTCAAATATGTAGGGGAATGCTTCCGTGATCTGCATGAAGATCTCAGGGACCGTCTTGTCTTTGGCGGCCTCGATCACATTATCAATGGTTTTCAGCCAGCCATCGAGCAATGCCAGGAATAGTGCTTGCTTGCTTTCAAAGTGATGGTAGAACGCGCCCTTACTGACTCCCGCTTCAGCGCAAATATCATCTACACTTGATGTGTTATAACCGTGATTTGAAAATAACTTGACAGATGCATCCAAAATCCGAGCTTTGGTCTCTTCGCTGCGTTGCTGCATGAGCCCTCACCCTACCCTCTCCCATGAGGGGCGAGGATAAAGATAAAAAAACCGACCAGTCGGTATGTTTTTACCCCTGAAAGATCGTACTGTCAAGAAAATGCGGCTTAACAAATCGTCCGCAGTTCAACTGCGGACGATGCAATAGTGGGATTGTTCTGCATTAATTTGGTTTGTATGAGATGATCTTGGCGCTGTAGACTGCCTTGTATATCTCATCACGCGAAATGGTCTTCAGGTCAATGGCATCGCCCATATCGTTGATGGCGGAGTCCACGGTTTCCTTGTCAAAGAAAACCGGCTTGATTTCAATCTCCCGGAAGCCGACCGCTTCCATCATGCCAATGTAATCTTTTGCTTCCATCGCGCCGGCCACACACCCGGCCCAGGCGCTCAAGCTTTTCTTGATCGATTCAGGCAACGGTCCATCGGTAACGATATCAGAAACTGCAAATTTCCCGCCTGCTTTGAGCACGCGGAAAGCTTCAGCGAAGACCCTGGATTTGTCGGGGGATAGGTTGATCACGCAGTTGGAAATGATGACGTCTACGCTGTCCGAGTCCACCGGTAAGTCTTCGAGATAACCCTGACGGAATTCCACGTTATCGAGAATCAATCGCTTCGCACTGGACCTGGCGCGGTCGATCATCTCGGGGGTCATATCCACGCCGATCACTTTCCCTGCGGCGCCAACTTTCTTGGCGGCGAAGAAGCAGTCGAGCCCCGCTCCCGAGCCGAGATCAAGCACGGTTTGACCCGGTTGTAATGAGGCAAGGGTGATCGGGTCGCCGCACCCGTAGCTGACGGCAGATTCGCCGTCGGGGAGCGTGGCAAGCAAATCTGCCGGGTAGAGACTGCTTTCGGCGCTGCAGCAGTCCGAAGGTCCACAGCAGGAAGCGGAGCTCTTGATCCGTTCTGCATAATGCTCGCGGACGGCATCGTGAATGGGGGTGGAAGTTGACATTCTTAGTCTCCTTATATAGATGTTTGTCTATGTGTTGTTGCAAAAAACAACGGGACGCCGCCCAGGATGGAGTCCCGCGTTTATCCGGAGTTGGATTGTTTTATGACGTTCAGGGTTGTCTCGGCTTCGGGGGCGAATTTGATCATCAACTGTCCGCAGCAAAAAGAGACATGCTCCTGGTTGAGGGTGTAGAAAGTCTGTTTGCCTTCCTCGCGGAGATTGACCAGGCCCGCGTCGCGCAAAATGGCAAGATGATGTGAAACGGTCGGCTGGGTGACATCAAGTTTATCTACAATGTCGCCGACTGAAAGCCAGCGGCAACAGCAGATGCTCATGATCTTCTGGCGGGTTTCGTCCGCAATTGCTTTGCCAAAAAGGACAGGGTCAAATTTCATATAGACAGACTCCTATGTGTCATTATATCGAAGTTTGTCTATTTGTCAATAGGTTGTTGACACGACCCACCATTTGCCCTATAAAGTTACATATAGAAAAGGAGTGGACCATGACCAGTGAACAACCTATTCGCGCACTTGTCTTATCTGGCGGGGGAGGGCGCGGCGCCTTCCACGCAGGCGTGTATCAATATCTGATGTCGGACAACAAAAAAGGAGTGGATAGTAAACATAAGGCTCCCTGGAAGCCTTCGATCGTTGTTGGCACTTCCATTGGAGCGGTGAACGGTGCCGCCATTGCGCAGGGGATGACAGCTGACGAGCTCGTGGCAGTCTGGAAACAACTTGAAGAGCAGGATATTCAAGGGATCCCTCCCGGGATGCAGGGAATGGCACGCTGGATCGTCAGCAAGCTTTTTGACAAGATCATGGATGCCAAGCTTGCCAGAGTTGATCCCGCGCATTCCACATCTCCGATTCCTGAAGAATACTGGCCGCCCCTCCCGCTGGTACCACCCTGGCTGGCACAGAGACTCGTTGGGCGCTGGATCAATCTACTCGATACCGGTCCGCTCAAGGATACGCTGATCTCCCGATTCAAGTTCAACGCGGAGAAACTGGCCTCCAGCGATACAGCCCTGCTGATCGCTGCCACAAAAGTGCAGACCGGCGAACGCGTCCTTTTCAGTAATCGCAGTGTATACGACCATAAGCGTGGCCGCCCTCGCGCCGATGTTTGGCCCGGGATCACGAGAGAACGCATCCTGGCATCCTGTTCGATTCCGCTTGTGTACCCATGGACCGAGGACAAGGAAACCAACTCGCTCTACTGGGACGGTGCCCTGGTTGCAAATACACCCCTTGGCGCGGCGCTCGATCTGATGGGCCAAGACGTGGATGTCCCCAGTGAAGTTGTCATCGTAATGATGACACCGTGGATGGAAAGCGGCGAAGCGCAGGCGCGATCCCCCATGCGCCAGAGGCCTAAATCCTTCGGCGATGCCATTACATGGATGCTGGACTGGATGCTGCTGTCTTCGTTCCGCGAGAACCTGAAAATGATCTCGGCTTTTAACGATCTGGCGGAACGCGAACGCAAGGAAGGGAAGCCGCCTTACCGTTATCGCATCGTCAAGCCGCTGATCGTGGCTCCAACAAAGTTCATGGATGCCGAACGGATCATTGACTATGATGGGGATGTCTCCGCCAGGCTGATTGACGAAGGGTTGAAAGCCGCACAGAAGACATTTAGAGACGCTTTTCCCGCTGCATAGAACAGAGGCAAGCATCGGCTTCCAAATACAGTGAATTGGCGAAGCGCCTATTTGCCTGTGAGCACTCCCAGCCGATCAATGTAATCTTCCAGCACTGCAAAGGCGTCTTCAATGGGTTGGGTGCTGGTCATATCCACGCCGGCGATCTTGAAGACCTCAAGCGGTGACCTGGAGGAACCGGCTTTCAGGAAGTTGATGTGATCCTGCGCAGCGTTCGGCGTGCCGTTGAGGATGCGCTTAGCAATGGCATTTGCCGCAGAAATGCCGATGGCGTATTGGAAGGAGTAGTAATCAATGTACAGGTGCGTGGTGAATGTGCCCCACGTGATGCCCACGCGTTCGCGGTCCAGGTTCATGTAGCCGCCGTAGCCTTCGCTGAAAAGATCGGCCATCAACTCGATCATTGCATCGGCCGTGAGGGCCTGACCCTTCTCGATGCGCTGATGAGTTTCCAGTTCGAATCGCGCCAGCGTAGGCATGATGAAGAAATAGCGATGGAAGTTATCCATGGCTTCTTCAAGCAGGGCGATCTGGAAGTATTTGTCGGGATTTGCCTCCAGCAGATGGGCGCGGGTCATAGCCTGGCTGAAGTTTGACGCGGTCTCCGCGATAATGGATGGATAACTGTAGTAGATCATGGGCTGTGCACGGCTGCCATAGTAGGCGTGCATGGAATGGCCCAGCTCATGCGAGAGCGTGCTCACGCTTCCGATATCATCGGTGTAGCTCATCAGAATGAAAGGATGCGTATCCTTTGGGACGCGCGTCGAAAACGCGCCCTGGCGTTTGCCCGCGTTGGGAGACCAATCCACCCAGCGCTCTTTTAAGCATCCCTTCCGCAAAACGCCCACATATTCATCACCCATCGGTGCAAGCCCTTCGCAGATCCAGTCCACTGCTTTCTCGAACGGAACTCTGTGCTTTTTGGTCGTAAGCGGCGCCCAAACGTCATAGGG
Source organism: Chloroflexota bacterium (assembly GCA_029782225.1). Lineage (GTDB taxonomy): Bacteria > Chloroflexota > Anaerolineae > Anaerolineales > Villigracilaceae > JAKOVF01. Next base: position 37,151 of record JAKOVF010000064.1, read on the forward strand.
ATTCAGTGATTTCACCCCTAACGCCTTGCGTCGGATTTGCCAGTATTTATGCCAGAGGGGGAGTTTCTTTTTGAAGATTTCCAGCAGGTTGTGGAACATTTCAATTGGAACATTGCCATTGAAAAGTGTGGATTCAAGCGATGACTTGAAGTTCCGCACTTTCATGTTGAACACGTTCTGTTTGATGGACGCGGTCAGATTGCTCGCCAGCGTATTCTTGTATTCGAAATACTTGTCGTTGTAATTTTCCCAGGCTGTTTTCCGCGCCTCACGGTCTGGACTGTTGAGGATGGCATCAAATGTACTCTGTGTCAGTTCCACCTTTTTCCCCTTGCTATCCCGTGCTGGCTCGAACTCAAAGTCAGCATTCGCCAGCATATGCGCCGTGGTGCGGACCGTGCCGAATGGGTCGCGCAACATGCCGAGTATTTCCTCCACCTCCGCATTGCGGACGTGTGCCTGTTTGCGGAACAGGTCGTCAATGTAATGCTCATACAGCTTCATGCGTGGATCATTGGCCAGCCACTGACGCAGCTTCTCTTCGCCGATGGCAAGAAGCTCGGGGTCAATGAACGCAGTCGCCGCACCGACCTGGGCCAGCGCGCTCATGGCTTTCCCGCTCGTGGCCGCGCCTTGCTGGTCGGCTGTATCCACGGCACTGGACATTGTGGCATAGACCTGCACTTTCGCGGCGCGTTTGGAAAGCTCTTCGATCAGGTCCATCGCTTTGATGAATATATCAGGGTTATCTCCCAGGCGGCCCTGGTATTTCTTGATTTCCGGCAGAGTTTCGAGCAGGCCCTTGACTTCTTTATCAAACGCCTTTGGAGAAGAGAAAACACTTTCCGCATTCCACGTTTGATTCTTCTGGACTTTCGAGCGGGGGAGAGGAGTGGTCATAGGTGTCCTTTTGTAGGTCACGCCTGTAGCGCGACAAGTTGACACAGATGTAGGTCACGTCTTTGACGTGACTGCTCATATGATCGTCACTTCCAGCGTGACCTACCGTATAATGATTGCATGAATTTTCGTCGCTATTATATCCCTGGCGGGGCAGTGTTCATTACGCAGGTTGTGCAGTATCGGGGACCTGTTTTTCGTGACCCTGCGATGGTTCTGCTGCTCCGTGAAATCCTGCATAATGTGAAGACGTTTCACCCTTTTGTTATGTTGGGCTATGTGTTCTTGTACGATCATTTCCATTGTATTCTTCAGCCCACAGGTGACGGTAACTTCAGCGATATTATGCACTCCCTAAAGTTCAATTTCACAAGGGAATATAAAAAGAAACTTGGGCTTTCTCCTTCTCAATCGATGAAGTTCTGGCAAAAACGATTTTGGGATCATGTAATTCGCGACGACCGTGATTTTGAAAACCACCTTCACTACATGCACTATAACCCGGTCAAGCATGGCTACATTACCGATCCGAGAGATTGGAAAGATAGCAGCTATATCGAATGGGAAAAGCGGGGGCTATATCCTCCGCCGTTTACATGGGAGGAACCTGAGAATGCGAATTGGGGCGAGTAGGTCACGCCTTTGGCGTGACATTGTAGTTTCAATACCGGCGTCACGCTGGAAGCGTGACCTACTTATTGATTGAATATAAGAGATACGGCCCTTTGTCGTCATATCCTTCTTTTTCAAAGGACATTCCGATTTTGGTTGCAACCCTTTTGGATGCCTCGTTATCCCGGTCGATCAGGCAGATCAGGCGGGACAAATTCAGCTTGTCGTAGGCATACTCAGCGATTCCCTGTGCGGCCTCTGTAGCCAGCCCCTGCCCCCAAAATTTCCGCGCCAGCATATATGCGACTTCAACTTCATATTGACCATCGATCGTCCACGGAAGCAGACCGCAGCGGCCAATGAATTGACCGGTCTCTTTATAGATCGTGGCCCAGAGTCCCAACTCGGGATGCTGGGGATGTCCATTCAGGAACCATTCCAGTTCCTCTTTGGTTTCATCGCGCGTCAATGTCCCTTCAGGAAAATACTTGCGGACCTCTTTGTCGCTGTAAAGCACAAATAAATCATCCAGATCGTCCATGACAAGCCGACGTAACAGGAGTCTCTTTGTTTCAAGAATGTTCATAAGGATCTACCCAAATCGTTTCTCTTATTGAATCCTAAATTTGCTGCAATCACCTTGTCTATGACGCGCTTCGGCAGGATGGCGCGGAGTAATTGCATTATCACATTGTCGGGCATGACAGAATATCGGACGCGCGGTCTGGGCGTGGTCAACGCCTGCCAGACGACCTCACCGATTTTTTCGGGCGGATAGCCCTTCCTTCCGCCCTCGATCATATAGTTTTGTGCGCGTTTCCCCGCTTCAAAATATTCAGTGTCACGGTATAGCCCGGCATCGACTTTCTCCGCCTTATCCCAAATCGGCGTGGCGACTGCTCCAGGCGCGACAATGATGACGTCAATTCCATAGAGCATTAGCTCCCGTCGCAGGCTTTCTGAGAATCCCTCCAGACCGTGTTTCGATGCAACGTACGCGCCGACAAAGGGAGCCCCGTTCTTTCCGCCCACAGAACTGATGTTGATGATGCGGCCCGGTTTCCCCCGCCGTGTGCGGTCGCTGCCCAGCAAAGGTACGAATGCCTGTGTGACGATCAATACACTGACCAGGTTCACCTCCAGTTGATGTCGAAAATCGTCGATGGCCTGATGCATTAGGGGCGCGGGAACGGCAATCCCTGCGTTATTGACCAGCCCGAACAAAGTCTCTCCGTTGAGTTGACCTGCGACCTGCTGCGCCGCCGCCCGGACCGCCGCTTGATCTGTCACGTCAAAGATCAGCGGGACGAATGCTCCTCCAAGCTCTCTGGAGAGCCGTTCCGCATCTTCAGCCTTCCGGACACTCCCGAAGACGCGAAATCCCTGTTGGATCAACACTTTTGTGATCCCCCAGCCAATTCCTGTCGAAACGCCGGTGACAACAATACTCTGCATAGGTTATTCTCTGGGAGTAGGTCACGCCTGTGGCGTGACGATTACGATTGCAATGTTCCCGTCACGCAGGAAGCGTGACCTACGAGCGTGACCTACCATCTTGCATGATGCTCCTCGGCAAAGCCGATCAGGTCATGGATTTCCAATGGAGTGCCATCATCCAGGACCACGCGACCATTGTAACGACCAAACATCTGGTGGACTTCGCTGAAGATGATTCCCAGATTCGTCCGCGCGGTGCGGTCTTTGAACGGGGTGGAGGTCAGGTCGAGGCGCTTTTCATCATCGGTAAAATGCCAGGGGTACATGTACTCGCCCGAACGGTAATCAAAGCGGACCGCGCCAAGCTTGTGGATACGCCCGTTCAGCACAATGCAGTTTTCGGTGGCTTTGCTCAAGTCGCCGAAGCCCTGCCCAAAGTTCAGCCCGATCGTTCTTCCATCTGTCAGAAAACCCGAAGCGCTGGCCCAGTTCCAAAAGCTGCGATACTCCCAGACGCCGCGTCCCCAATCCAGGGAACCAACACAGGTTGAAGGTTCAAGGTTCTCAAGTTGATCGCCGTATTTGATGAAGCCCTGCGCGGGAAGGCAGTTGATCTTGGTGTTGTCGTAGAAACGCTTCTCACCGATGGGAATGATGATATTCATCGACTCATGGCCGGCCGGGATACCCAGCCTGATCTCGGCCTGCATCCCGCGACCGTTGTTAAATCCCGGCCAGTTGACGTTGACACAGCGCTGATTCGGCTTGGCCTGGAAGGACAGCGAGGCCTTATCATTTTTGAAGGAAGCTTCGCCCCCTTCGGGATTTCGCTCGAGGCTGATTCCGCTTCCGAGCGGAATGACCAGCCCCTCTTCGTGCAAGTCGCCTGTCGTAAAGCCCATCGTGTAAACGAAGATGTTGCCCGCATAGCCGAGGTCGGCGATGGTCGCGGAGAAAAAGCGACGCGGTGTGAAGACGGCGTAATAATCCCAGCGCTTGATACGGAAACGGTGGAAGCGCGCGTTCTCCAGATTGCAGTCCAGCAGCGGACGCCGCGACCAGCCGACTTGCGTCAGCTTGCCGCGGGAGTCGAGAAGAGGGCCGGGTTGTGTGAGTTCGGTTTGCATGATCGCCTCAAGTGTAGGTCACGTCTTTGACGTGACGGTAACATTTTCCAAAAACAAATAAGTCACGCTAAGAGCGTGACCTAATTATACGGTTTTTACCAACGCGTGTGTTTGCGGAATTTCCGGGATGTCATCAACGAGACGGTTCATGCAAGAGGTCTTTGTAGGTTGCTTGCCAATCCTTCAGCATAGAACGAGCGGACTTCCATTCCAGCCAATCATCCTCCTGCTGAGGCGTGGCTTTCCCTTTCAAGCGCGCCGTGTTTATTTTCCATCCTGCGGATACGCCGGCGATAATATGTAATTTTGCCGCGTACCGTCGAGAGCGCCATATCCCACAGGGCTTCTTCAGTTGTGGGATAGCGTTTTGCCGCTACAAGTGACTTGGCCGCTTTGGTCAACACAGAACTTGGAGAAGCAGGAAGTGCCATTTTCGTTCCTTTTGAAAATCAAACTACCAAGGAAATACAGCGGACTTGAGCCAGTGTGTACCTTTTGCAGGTCTCGTCTTTTCGAAGCACTCCGGATGGCTCGATGTGACTTTTTTAGCCGCAGGAAGTGTCACGCTTTTAGCGTTACACTTCCTACTCTTTTCCCACTCGCAAAGCCCACGCTCCCATTGGTTCTGCTCTTCCCCTCTACCTCCAGATCTCGATGCTCTAACCTTTGCAGATTGACATTTGAAACCTGTCACCTAAATTTTGTGCAAAATAGGGGGCAGGTCATTGGTCAAAAATGGCAGTAGTTTCAAATCGAGTATAAGAAGTTTGCCAACAACACACTCGAAAAGGAGCTACTGCCATGGAACAGTATACAGGATTTTCAGCACATGCAAGCCTGGCTACGATTGGCCTGTGGATGAAGGAACGCAACATCTGGCAAAA
>JAKOVF010000127.1 GCA_029782225.1 Chloroflexota bacterium
GATAAAAGGAGGAAAAGATGTCCGATGAGGTTGAGGCGGTTGCCAAAGATATTGTGGATAGTGCAATCAAAGTTCACACAGCTTTAGGACCGGGATTATTGGAATCGGCATATCAGCGTTGTCATGCCCACGAGTTAAGAAAGCGCGGCCGAAAGGTCTTTACAGAAGTGATCTTGCCCATTGTTTACGACGGTGAAGAAATCGATGCCGGTTATCGAATTGACATGATTGTCGATGATCTGGTTATTATTGAAAACAAGACAGTTGACGCGATCTTGCCCATCCATCAAGCTCAGTTATTGACCTATTTGAAACTAAAAAACTGTCATCTCGGCTTCCTGCTTAACTGGAATGTACAACTGATGAAGAATGGTATCCGGCGAGTTGTCTATAACCTCACAGGCCCAAGCCCTTACCCCGCCAAAATCTTCCCCCAATAGACCTTCGCGTTCTTCCTTTCTTAGCGGTTCAATTCCCTAAATAAATTCCCAGATGATTTGCCACTGGTCTCTCGCGCCCGGGGATGTATAGATCAATCGGCGAATTGAGAATGACGGGGGTTCCATCCTGTCCCTGCATCACCATCGTGGACGAACCTCCCCCATCCAGGGCCATCGCAGTATACGCGCCGACATCGATCAGGAGATTTGCCAGGTCAGCGAAGGTTGCCCCCTCGCTATAAAATGGCTGACGTCCATCCACAACGACGATGTACAGCCAGCGTCCATTTTGATTCGTGCCAATAGCAGTGCGCGGATTGAGCTTTGCATCATTCAAATCATTCGCAGGCTGACCCTGGAGCACCAACATGCGGTCACCAGAAATGGCATTAAATATCTTGTTGGGAGCAGCGTTGAAAACTAATTGATTTCGACGGCTGATATAAAGCGTCGGCTCAACGCTGAGCTGACCCGGCCGAACCGCTTCTGCATAGACTTTTCCTGACGAAGCCGCTAATCCATTAGGCGTGACAGGGTCACCCACGTGCGGATAATAATCCAGCGGAGTATGCGACCACCACGGCTGAAAACCATCCGCATTGATGGCAATTTGCAGACCAAATTCCTGGAGGAATTGTGAACTTGTCCGTGCACTGATCGGACGCTCGGCGATTTTCCAGTCTTTATCGGGCGGTGTGACAAAGAATTGCAGTCCCGGCGTTTTCGTGTCAATGATCAAAACATGGGCGATCATGGGGCGCGGCAAATAGTGGACAATACGTCGATAGGTCACGCCTTCGTAAAGTTTCTTCTTGAGCGGGATTGGTGCCGGACGATCCTTGTTGTATAGTAAGTATCCCCCCAAACAAAGGAAGATCAGGACCAGAAATACAACAGAGATTCGCTTAACCAGCAGTTTGCGCATTTTCATTCTGCCATTATACAAAACAGGTAAATCAAAAAGCAGGCGATTGCCTGCCTTTTGGACAACGATATGACTATGATAGTGGTCAATTGAAAAGTTTAGGCCACACACGCTTCGGCTACGGGGTTGGCGAACACAATCCCTACGCTCAGCGCGAATTAGACTGTAAACTCCTGCTCTGCCTTACGCATAGACTGGAATGACTCGATCGCAACTTCGAGCATCTGCATATCTGGCTCACGCGTGGTCAGGTGCTGCAATGCGAGATTGGGTTTGATCAGCATCTGTACAAGCGGATTCTTGAGATGATTCGCCGTCCAGCGAATGTATTCAACTGCAATGCCGGCCAGAACAGGGATGAGTACGATCCGACTGACAAGCCGCCAGAGGATCGGCAAAGGTCCCAGCAAAGTAAACACCAAAATGGATAGCAGGACCAGAGTGAGCAGGAATGCAGTACCACAACGCGGATGTTCAACCGAGAATTTTGAAACAGCCTCAGGGGTCAATTCTGCACCAGCTTCGAAGGCATTGATCGTCTTATGTTCAGCGCCATGATAGCCAAAAAGACGTTTGACATCCGGCATAAAGCCGATTGCCCAGATGTAACCAATCAATAGAAGCAGCCGGATCACGCCTTCGAGCAAATTCCCGGTCCAAATTGCCGAGGAGGTAGATTTCAGCAGATGTTCAGCCCATCCGCCTAATGCAGCGGGAAGCAAAAAGAAGAGGCCAATGCCGAGGGTCAAAGACAAGCCCAGGGTCAGATAAAGAGCCGGGCCTTCAAGCTTTTGATCCTCACCAGTCTGGGTGTTGGCGGAAAGAGTCAAAGCCCGCATTCCAAGTCCGAGTGCGTCCCATAGCAGGATGACCCCGCGCAGAAAGGGTATCTTTGTGATCTTCGAGCGATAAACGCTCGCCAATCCTTCCTTGTGGATGGCAATCTTGCCATCCGGGGCGCGCATCGCCACGGCAAAGGCCTTCTGCCCGCGCATCATCACCCCTTCGATCACTGCCTGACCACCGTATGAAATAATTCTATCTTCCATTTACCGATACTTCCTCTGTAGGGACAGGGATCGCCCCAACAATTACAGATTATAGAAAAAGTGTGTGAACGCCTCGATGCCTTTATACCATGTCGGCAGATGAAGCCGCTCGTTTGGCGAATGGACATTGTCATCCGGCAAGCCAAAGCCTGACAGAATGGACTCAGCACCGACATATTTCTTTAACAGGATCACAGAACCAATGGAGCCGCCTTCACGTTTGAAATATGGATGTTTGCCCCACACCGTTTCGAGTGCCTTCGCCAGGGCCTGGATGCCTGGGCTATCCGTCTCCACTAACGCGGCACCGGCATTGTGCAAATTCTTCAATTCCCAGCGGATGGTCTTGGGCGCATTCTTCTTGAGATACTTTCTCAATTGTTTCTCAGTCTCTTCCGGAGTCTGGTCAGGGACCAGGCGGCAGGAAATTTTTGCCATCGCCCACGCAGGGATGACCGTCTTCGAGCCTTGACCGGTGAAGCCCGAGAGCAAACCATTTACTTCAAGTGTTGGCCGCGCACCGATGCGCTCGGCGGGGATGAATTTCTTCTCGCCCCACAAAGCCGGCACGCCCATGAGCTTCTTCAATTCTTTGTCGCTGGTCGGCAGGCGTTTGAAATCCTTGCGCTCCTGCTTGCTCAACTTGCGCACATTATCGTAAAAACCGGGCAGCTTGATCTTGCCGTCCCTATCATGCATACCCGCGACCAATTCGATCAGCGCCTGGGCCGGATTGTGCAACGCACCGCCAAACAGGCCGGAGTGCAAATCCTTGTCCGGGCCATAGACGCGCAGCTCAAAGTATGCCAGACCGCGTAAGCCTGTGGTGATCGTGGGCTTATCGGGTGCGATCATTCCCGCATCCGGGTTCAGGCAGAAGTCACATTTGAGCATATCTTTATTTTTCTTGATGAAATCCTCAAGATGCTCCGAGCCAATTTCCTCTTCGCCCTCCACCAACCATTTGATGTTTACCGGTAATCCCGTGGTACGGACAATAGCCTCAACCGCCTTCAGTGACGCGACCACCTGGCCTTTCATATCGGAAACGCCGCGTCCAAAAAGATAGTCATCGTGAGCTTCCGGCTTGAACGGGTCAGCGGTCCACAGTTCGAGCGGGTCTACGGGCTGCACATCGTAGTGTCCATAGATCATGACCGTTGGCGCGGATTTGCCTGCACCCATCCATTCACCGTAGACAACAGGATGGAGGGCCGTCGGCATGATCTGGACCTTGTCCATGCCCAGGGAGCGAAGTTGCTCCGCCACCCACTCGGCGGCGCGCTGCACATCCGGCTTGTTCTCATCAAGAGTGGAGATCGAAGGGATCGAAACAAAATCCTTCAACTCAGACAAATACCGTTCGCCGTTCGCGCGAACGAAATCAAGAGCTTGCTGAACGTCTGCCATGTCCTTCTCCTTATCAAGAATTTCAAATCAACGAGTCATGCCCTATATTTTACTTCGCCCCTGGCGTTTTTCTTCCATATTGTCATTGCGAGGCCCGAGCCTTAAACGGCGAGCGGCCGAAGCAATCTCCCGTTCAGCGGCGAACTCAATCGAGGAGAATACCCCGCTATATCCGGGGATCGCTTCGTCGTCACGAACGCCCTCCTCACAACCCCGCCTGCTTTCGGCGGGGCAATGACAGACAAAACTATGGCCCAATTGTGGGCACAGGAGTCTGTTCGAGCGTGCGCCGCGTGACGAGATACCAGTCCGAGATGAATGCCAATCGATCGCTAACATCATACAACGGCGCGACCTGCACACCCTGCACTTGCGCATCCACGCCATACGAGTAGACCGGGTAGTACAACGGCAGGGAAGGCAATTCTCTTGAGAAGATCACCTGAAAGTTGCGGTACAGCCGCGAGCGGTCTGTGAAGTCTGTTGTAGTGCGAGCACTTTCAAGATATTCACTGGCGGTACGGTTATCCCATTGCGAGTAATTTTGTCCGCCGGTGGCTTCGGATTGATGCCAGAAAAGATAGGGATCAGGGTCCGGTGTGCGCAGGGTGTTCAAATCCGCCAGGGCAGCCTGATAACTGCGCGGCACGAGGTAATCACTCACCATTTGCTGATAAGGCACAGCCTGCAAGTCCACTTTCACACCGATCAAGGACCAGTCCGCCTGGATGGATTGAGCGATTTCTGTGTGGATCTTGTCATCGGGGTGGACCAGAGTAAAGGTCAGGGCAGAACCGTCTTTTTGGCGCACTTCCCCGCCGCCGGCAGGCAGCACAAATCCCTCGCCCTTAAGCAGATTCTCCGCCGCGTCGGGGTCATATTCCACATGCTCGAGCCCATCATAATGCGCCCACGAGCCCGGCAGAATCGGTCCATCTGCGATGATGGCCTGACCTTGCAGGATATGGGAAACAATACGCTCACGGTTCAGTCCAAGCAGCAGTGCGTGACGCACATTGGAAACCTGCAAGAATGGGACCGTTGGATTGTTGAGATTGAGAAATACCAGGCTCATCTGCGGCAGCCGGCTGGTATACACGGCAAGATTCTCGTCCGACAGGGCCTTTGGAAGCACATCCTCTGTGAGATGGCTCACACCCAGCACCTCGCCCTGTTCATAGGCATCGAAAGCGCTGACCGAATCTGGGAAATAGCGAAATACAACCTGCTCGATGAAGGGTCTTTGCAGGTAATAGTCCTCATTGACCGCAAGCACCACACCAGTGATGCGCCCACCGCTCGTCATCAAGTGGTCGAACTTATACGGTCCTGAACCGATTGGCTTCAGATTGAAGTCCGCGCTGGCAAGCTGATCGGCAGGTACATTCTCAAGCAGGTGCTTCGGCAAAACACCAAAGGTCGCGTAATCCAGGAACGGTGCGAATGGTTCAGGCAGCGTAAACTGGAATTCGCGATCGCTCAACCGCTTCACTTCGATCTGCGACCACAGGTCTTTGATATCCTGCGGGAAGAGTGAGCCGCTGCTCTTGATCAGCTCAATCGTGTAGATCACATCATCGGAAGTGACCTGAGTGCCATCATGCCACTTTGCATTGGCCCTGAGATAAAAGTTGTAGACGGTACCATCAACGGAGGTCCCCCAGGATTCAGCCAGGTCAGGCTGCGGCAGTCCATGCGAATCGAAGCGGATGAGACCGCTGAAGATCAGGCGGTTCACGTCGCGGTCGGCCGCGTTGTTCCAATCGAGCATCGGATTCAGCCGCCCCATCGAGCCAATCAGTGCTTCCGTGTAAATGCCACCGGGCGCGGCCTGTGGCAAAGTCGGCACCACCACCGGCTGTTGACTGATCAATAGCAGTGCAACAATGACCAGCGTAACAGCCACGACCAGGATCTGCCAGCGTAATCTTTTCATATTATGGAAATGAAGAAAGGCCGCACGCCGCCCCACTCGGGGGCTCCCGGCGGCCTTCCCAGATAGATTCTCTTACCTTAACCGGCGATAAGTATGATGGTGAGTACGAGCGCGAAGAAGACCACGCTCAGAGCGATGGTGACCCAAAACAAAACGCGTTCAATCCCGCGGCGAGCAGTGAATACACCGCCGGTATCCGCACCAGTCAACCCGCCCAAGCCTGCACCCTTGCTTTGCAGGATCACGCTGAGGATCAACCCCAGCGAGGTTATAATCAACGCAATATCCAAAAACCTTGCCATCCGTGTGCCTCCTTGAAATAAGCGGGCAAATTATACCTGTGGTAAAGGAAAATCGTCAAACGAGGAATTCAGGTGACAGTCACTTCATTGCCGGTGGCTGTCACCTTATAACATGGGAATTTATGCACGAAATCGTTGTCAACCTGCATATGCATACACGCTATTCGGATGGAACCGGCACCCATAAGGACATTGCCAGGGCTGCCATCCAGGCGGGAATAGATGCGGTAATCGTCACTGACCACAATGTGCTTGTGCAAGGTATGGAGGGCTATTACAAGGAAAAGAACAAACGTGTCCTGATGCTGATCGGCGAGGAGATCCATGACCAGGACCGCGACCCTCAGAAAAATCACCTGCTTGCGTTCGGCGCTGGCCGCGAACTTGCCACCTTTGCAGATGATCCGCAGTTGCTGATCAACCAGGTCCGCGAGACCGGCGGGCTGGCCTTTCTTGCCCACCCTGATGACCCAGCCGCGCCTGTCTTCAAAGAGACCGATATTTCCTGGGAAGACTGGTCTGTTCAGAACTACACGGGTATTGAACTTTGGAATGCTTTGAGCGAGTTGAAAACAGTTGTCCCCTCGAAATTGCACGGTGCTTTTTATGCCTATTTTCCCGCCTTCGTGGCGCATCAGCCTATCCCTGCAACGCTCGACAAATGGGATGAGTTGCTTGCCGAAGGACGACGTGTCGTTGCCATCGGCGGTTCGGATGCGCATGCCCTGCACATGAATATGGGGTCGCTGCACAGGACGATCTTTCCCTATGAATTCCACTTTCGGGCCGTGAATACCCATGTCATTTTGACCGAGCCGTTGACCGGCGATTCAAGCACGGACCGAAAGCTGGTCTACGACGCAATGGGCAATGGCCGCGCCTTCGTTGGATACGACCTACCGGCCTCGACGAAGGGCTTCCGATTCACAGGCCAGGGCCGCGATAAGACAGTCATCATGGGCGAGGAGATTCCAGCTAAAGGCGGGGTTACTTTGCAGGCAAGGCTCCCCTTCACAGCAGATCTGTGGTTAATAAGGGATGGCCAGGTCCTGCAAAAGTGTGACCGACAGACAGCATGCACCTACATCGCCACCGAACCCGGCGTATATCGCGTGGAAGCTTACAAGAATTATCTGGGTAAAAGACGCGGCTGGATTTATAGCAATCCGATTTATGTGAGATAAGCGAATCAAGTGTCTGATTACATCTTGACAAACTTACAGATTTGGTCAGGCCAGATTAATCTTCCTCTACCATTGCACTATTGAATATGGTATAAGAATCATAGCCCTGCTGTGCTCGTGATATTGCACTTACGTTTTGAGCCAACACTCACTTAAATGGGCTCTTATCTCAACAGAAATAACGCGATAGGCCTGAGCCAAGGCGGCGTTTCTGGGTCGGAGCCCAGCCTGCGAAAGCAGGTTCAAAACTTCGCAATACACGGCCCGTGCGGGGTCTCGTCAACCCAACCTGACAGATTTTAGGAACCTGTCAGGTTTTTTATGCCTGATGAACTGCAATCGCGGCGCGCAGGCCGGCTTCTAACGCTCCCTGAATCCATGCGTGATGCAAGGAGGCATGTTCTCCTGCAAAATGGATGCGGCCTTCCGGCCGGATGATCTCATCATACAAAAGTGTCTGCTGACCGGGGTCAAACAAGGCAAAGGCACCTCCCGCAAATTCATCATCATGCCACATATGGGATGCCCCGCCTTCGAATTCCTCCAAAATCTGTGGATGAATCACAGAGACATCTTCCAGAGCCTGCTCGATACGGTCATGCGGCGAAAGCGAACCCCAGCGTTGAGCATCTTCAGACCAGGTGTAACTTGCAAGCAGGATACCGCGTCCCGTGTGTTTACCGTAGTCGGTGTAGTACAAATTGCGAATCGGCAGATCAGTGACCGTTCCCCCGCCAAAAATGCCCTCGTCCTCCTCCCAGAAGCGGCGGCGCGTCTGGAAGAATATCTTTGCCGAAGCATCATAGTGTAGCTGGCGGATGGCCCGCTGCTTCGGGCGCGAGAACGGTTTGAGCGCCTCCACGTGCCGCAACACAGGAAACGGGACCGTGATAATGGCGTAATCGCCGGTCGCTTTCATCCGTCCAGCCACAGTTTGATAATGGATAATGACCTCGTCGGGCGTTTGGTCAAGGGCAATCATTTTTGCGCCGTAGCGGATGCGAGGACCAAGTGCGGGGAGAAAGGCATGGGGAAGGTTATCCGCACCGCCCTCGATCTGGCACATATTGGTGTAATAATTGCCGCTGTCTTCACGGAACAACTCAAGGAAGGATGAATTCATCATCGCCTCCTGATTATTGAGCAGGCCAAACATCTCTATCATGCCCTCAGACCAGCCGTTCAACTCGAGAAATTCGCGCACAGAGTACTGGTCATAGTCCTGATTGATCTGTTCCCAGCCCGCCTCGCCTTCTTGTTCAATCTTGTCCACCAGCGGACGAATTGTCTCCTCCCAATAGCGACCGGAGATTTTCCCTTTTTCCTTGTCTGAAGTTTCAAAGCCGAGCAATTCCGGATTCTGCTGAACTTCCTCCAGCCGCCTGCGGACCCCTCCAATACAGGCGTAGGCCTTTGGATTGCCCATAACGAAATCACAGGTTGACAGGCCGAATTTCTCAGTATAGGCCAGAGTCAGCGTGTGAGCGCGGGGAATGCGCATTGCCCCGGCCTCTCCATAAAGTCCACGCGCGAACGGCTCTCGTAACGTATAGACCCGGCCACCGACCCGATGCTGGGCCTCCAGAATGAGCGGATCGTGTCCCGCCCGGAGAAGTTCATAGGCGGCAGAAAGCCCGGCCAGACCTGCTCCAACGATAATCACTTTTTTCCGCTGCCCCTCTTCGAACTTGTGGGTCATACCGTGGTTGACCACATCGACATAATCCTGAAGGGTAAGATCGGATTTCATGCGCGCCTCCTACGGATAAGTTGACTCATCTTATCCAAATTTAAGCGGAAGAGCAAATCGCCAATAAGTAATGGATGGCTGCGTGGCGCGGCAAAGTCTGGCTTGACTCGAATCGCCTTGCGCGGGTACAATCGCCGCCAATGTGGTGAAACCACAGAGTTAACAATCAAATAGACGGAGATTTAGCGGCTGGGCCTCCTGTCACTGCGAGCGGAGCGAAGCAGTCCCCACATTTGGGAGATTGCTTCGGCGAAAGAATATCGCCTCGCAATGACATGAAGGTCACGAGGTGGAGGTTCTGTCTCGCGAGAGATATGCTAATCGCCCTCCTTCCCCCTCTCCTTTTAGGAGAGGGCCGGGGTGAGGTCGAGAACATCGGATAGATCAGCGGATGCCTCTGAAGTCCATCACAGACTTCTTTCTCCCTTCCGAAGAAAGCGCCAAGTACCGCAACTACATTGAAAGCAAATGAGGTTGCGGCACAAACGAACAACAGGTTTAAAAAAACTCTGTTGCTCAGGCCGAAAACCAGATGGTGACAACTGGGACAAGGCGGGCGTGGTGATACAGGCAGGATTCCATTTGCCTGTTAAGATTTGGAAGGGCTGTTTTGTTTAATGGCATATTGCTGTTTCAAGACACGCCCGCGCGTGTCTTTTTTATTTCCGGAGATGGCTTATGTCCTCAAGCAGATACCATATTCATACGGAGCTTGCCGCTCCTCCACCCGGAGGCTACCCGGCAGATTTTCTGATCGCGGAAGGCGATGCCTACGTCAAGTACGGGCATCCCGTTTTCGATGGACGCAACCAGCGCGGCGACGATTACTGGACAGCCGAGATCATCACCCAGACCTGGTATCAGGCGGAAACCGGGCGCATCCCTATCTCCGGCGCGGGCTATGGCGGCAAATTCGCGGGCGAAGGTTTTGAAGGCATGTGGCTCGACATGTCTGAGATTGTGCGCCCCACCCGCGATGGCATTCACGGACGCGAGTCCATTTCGACTCAGGTGGATATTGGAGCCGGATTGGAAAGCCTGACCTTTGCCGGCGGCAAGTTGACCAGCGCGCTCCCAAACTGGATCGGCCTCCCCATCCCGGTCATTTTTGACCTCTTGCCTGCTCCCCTTCCCGGGAAAGGCGCGACCGCTTCGATCCTCGCCGCAGCAGGCAGACTACAAACCCTGGCGTTGATCTCCACCTCTGATTTTGAAAGTGGACAGGATGTGACTCACGTTGGTTTTGTGATCACCCCGTCAGAGACGGACCATCCATTTGAAGCTACTCCTGCTTACATGGAAATTGATGCCGGCACAAATCCGACTCTCGAAGACATTGCGACTGCCTGGGCCAGGGCGAAAATTCATCATGGCGGCGCGATCGTCGGCGTGCGCCTGCCGCTGACACACAGCGCAGCAGAATCTGCTCTGGCATTGACGCGCGAGGGCGTTCCCGTCATCCACCTGCTCGCCGATGAAGTCGGGCGCGATACAACCAATCGTCCCCTGCCCGAGGCGATCCGTGATGTACATAATGCGTTGGTCAAAGCCGCACTGCGGGATCAGGTCACGTTGATCGTCTCCGGCGGAATCGGTGCAGCGGAACATGTGGTCAAAGCCATTGCCTGCGGTGCGGATTTGGTCGCGATTGACTTTGCCATGCAAATCGCCTGGGGCTGCTCACTCTGGGCCGATAAGGGCAAATGCCACGTTGAGAACGATGAAATCGACCCCGAATGGGGCGCCCAGCGACTTGTCAACTTGATGAACGCCTGGCGCGACCAGATGTTGGAAGCGCTCGGTGCGATGGGCATCCGTGAGATCCGCCGTTTGCGTGGTGAAGTTGGACGGACGATCTGGCATAAATCTGAAGAGACTATTTTCAAGGAAGCGCTTGGCGGCAGCAAGTCATTCGCCTCTTTGCCCAAGGCAAAGATCGCGGTCGGCCCGGAAGGTGATTTCCGATGGAGCCAGTCTCTGCTGCTGGCGACAAAGGCCCAGGCGCAGACCGGCCAGCCTCCACGGAACGCCGAATGGGATTACCGCTTTGGCGCATCGGATGGCGGCTTTGATCGTCTCGCGTTCAAGTTTGAGTTCGAAATGGACCCGGCCAACCCGCCCGTCGCTGAGCCCAAAGATTTCGATCTTACCCTGGCGCTTAATCGCCGCAGAGATGGTAGACCGGAAATAAGAAACCCAATGCCCTGGTACGGTGCGGGCATGTCTTATGGCTCAATTGGCACTCCCGTGATGACCGCCCGCGCAAAAGCGGCCCAGGTGCTTGGCACATTTATCTCCACCGGTGAAGGCGGCTACCCCGACGAAATGGCC
>JAKOVF010000131.1 GCA_029782225.1 Chloroflexota bacterium
AAAATCAACGCCGGAGCGGTGACTGCCGAAAAGATTGCCGCCGGAGCAATCCAAACATGGCACCTAGAAGCAGGCGCGGTCACAGCGGACAAACTCTTTGTCGATCAGGCCATCATCAATAAAATCATTGCCGGCATCGCACAAATTGGCGGACTTGCCGCTGATCACATCAAGGCTGGAGCAATCCAAACATGGCATCTAGAAGCAGGTGCAGTCACTGCGGAAAAACTAGACGCAAACGCCGTTACGGCAGACATGGTAGTGGCTGGTATTATCCAGGCTGGCGGTATTAAAGCTGATTGGTATGCAGACATCCGAAACGTATTGCCGTATGTAGGTGCGGATAGCCTGGACCAAAACCACCCCATTGAAGTAGACTTCTATATACCCAGCGAAACGACCAACATTGTAAAAATAATGCTCTCGGCAAAGGGTTTGAGATATAGAGCGTACGCAAGGACTGCCGCAGCAGGTGGAAGTCACACCCATTCGGTCACCATACCGGGTCACACTCACACTTTGACCGTTTCGACGAGAACGTACAATAGAGAGGTAACAAAAAGCGGTGGCGCACATACCCATGGCATCGGCGGAGTTACTGATAGCACACAAACAATCGCAAGCATTACTCTATCCCAGGCTGGAGCGCACAGCCATAGCTTGGGAGCCAGTGGTCAAGGTTTGCCAACAAGCACCGATGAACATTCTCACACAGCGTCGGCAAGTTCCGCTGGGGGACACACCCATACATTGGCAATTAGCGAGTATAAGCACACCCACAAAGTCACCGGTAATGTGTCCTCGGTATCCAATCACACCCACGGGATTAGCGTGACGACCGGATCGCATTCTCATTCACATTCAGGCAGCATTTCTTCGTCGGGCAGTCATGCCCACATCCTGGAAATCGAATCGGACACGCACTACCATACTGTGTCGGGCACAACCACAAGTAGTGATACCCATAACCATCGAGGAAGTACGCGCACAACAGGCTACATTGATGTGGGGAACCACACCCATGATTTTACGACAGATTCCGCTTCGCACTCTCACACTGTGTCAGGCGATACGGCAGCATCTGGAGGCCATAACCATAGTGTGGACTTAACCACGGCGCAAGACGCTCATAGTCACACGGGTAGCAGCATCGGGGCGGTCAGTGATCATGCGCATACCATCACAGTTGGATCGTATACTCACTCTCACAATGTTACGGGCACCACGACAACTAGCGGAACCCATGGTGGGCACGTATCTGACGTAAGCTATGCCGGCCATACTCATGGTATACCAGAAGCGGGAGCCCATACACACGAATTTACCTACGTCGATACGGAAGTGGGGAGCGTTACTGGAACTACATCAATAACCGTTGATACTACTAGTGTGTCGGAAACCCACACCCATGACCTTATTTATAACATAGCACTGGACACAACGCCTGCCAACGTCAGGCTTTACTGCGACAACGGAAGTGGTTATGATGCGGGGCAGAATTTAGCGCCTGCCCCTGGCGACAATGCGCAAGAATACGTTTTAGCAACAGAACTGGATTTAACTAACAGATTTTCTGGCACTGGGTGGAAGCGCATTAAATTTACATCATCAAGAAGGGGGCGCATTGTATGGCAGCTGATAATAAAACTAGACCTAACGGCGTAGAGGAGGCAATTGGGGAAGTAACAATAAGGCTTAGCGAAAGCCTGGGATTACAAATCACCGTAAACGGGGCGATGAACGGTCCGGCATTTTTGGAAATGGCATTGGGCTATTTGCGCCAATACACAGACAGGGCGTGGGACAAATCATGGGTAGATACTGACGATGAGGGTGCGTAACCTTGCAGGA
>JAKOVF010000159.1 GCA_029782225.1 Chloroflexota bacterium
TCCAGACGATAGGATCTACGAACCTATCGGCATGACTCGCAATCTGTTGCAGTTTGACCCAGTGACCGGGTTTGCTCCTAAGCAGCCCGTGCCTGTGGCCAACTTTGCGCCGAAGACCTATGGTGAGCTTGTTGCCCAACTCGCCGTAAGCAACAACGGGCTGTATCGTCCGGTGAACAATCTCTTGCTGATCGTCAACCCCGTGGACTACTTCACCAAGGTTATGCCGGCAACAATCTATCAGCGGCCTGATGGCACCTGGGCCAGGGACATTCTGCCGGTGCCGACGGATATTATCCAGTCTGCGTGGGTGGAACAGGGCAAGGCTATCCTTGGTCTCGGCAGGCGCTATATCATGGCACTTAGCACTGGCAGGGATGGCCGGATTGAGTACTCTGATGAGTACAGGTTCCTGGAGGACGAGCGTGTCTACCTCATCAAGCTCTACGGCACCGGCCGCCCGATGGACAACAACTCCTTCCTCGTGCTCGACATCAGCGATCTCGAGCCCACCATCCCGCGGGTGGTTGTGGACAATATCCAGGACTTCACTGTAGCCTAGTAGGAGTTGATCCGGATGGCTAAGGAGGATAAAGTCACGGTTAAGGTGCTTCGCACCTTTCGCAACAAGTACAGCAAGTCCCTCCATCGCCAGGGGGACTTGCTGTCCATTTCCCGCAAGAGGATGGAGGAGATTAACTCTGCCGGCCACGGAGAGCTTGTGGAGCTGGTGGATGGGGCGGGTGATTAGATGCTGCTTGAGCTGGTCAAAGAAGAACTGCGAATCACCTGGGATGACGAAGATCAAAAGCTGATGAGGATGATCGAACGTAATAAAATCAGTCTGGATAAACTTGTAGGTATTGAGCTCGATTACGAAACACCAGGTCCTGCTCAAACCTTACTTCTCAATAGGTGCCGATACGACTACAATAACGCGCTGGAGTACTTCGAGCAGAACTTCGCCCGAGAAATTCTCCGCCTTCAGCTGCAGGTGGCCGCAGAAGGGGTGAGCGCCGATGGAAGGGCTTAGGAAGCAGGCGTACCGCGATAAGATGCGGGAGCTGGGCAAGACTCTGCGGCACCGGATAGTGATCCAAAAGCGGAGTGTGACGAAAGATCCATGGGGCAACCAGATCGAGGAGTGGCAAGACTGGCAGACGGTCTGGGCCAACTTACAGACGCTGTGGGGCGAGCGGTACTACGCCGCCAAAGCAGTTGGTGAGGAGAACACTGTCATCTTCGAGCTTCGGCGGGCTCCGTTTTTGGATGGCCTCATCTTTAACCTCGCCGATTACCGTATTGTGGAAACCCATATCACACGCGGTGAAATGGGAATCGGGTTTGTGGGTATCAACCAACCGGTGTTGATGGAGGGCACTCCGACCAAGCACTTTGGCCGAGTATACACCATCAAACGTGTTGACCAACTGCCCGGAGACACGTGGATCAAGCTAACGTGCGAGGAGAGTGGTGGTAATGGCTGATATGATCAAAGTAGATGACTTGGCCGGCGAAATAGTCCTTGCTGTGAAAACCTACACGGAAGAGGTAGGGGCAGCTATCGAAGAAGCGGTGGAGGAGACCGCACAGGCTCTGGCCGCTGACCTCCGCGAAACGTCGCCCAAAGATACCGGCGAGTACGCTAAAGGCTGGACAGCTAGGAAGGAGGGCCCGGGGAGATATGTAGTTTACAACAAGAAGAAGCCTCAGCTCACTCACCTCTTGGAACACGGCCATGCCAAGAGTAGTGGGGGCCGTGTCGAGGGCAGGCCACACATCGGCCCGGCAGTAGACAAACACATCCCTGCGATGGAGCGGCGGATCGAACAGATCATCGAGAGGGGCGGCTAGGATGACGTATCTGGATCTAATTCAGGAGATGCGGGATCTTGGCTTCCCTTGTGCCTACCATCACTTCACTACGTCGCCAGAACCGCCCTATACGGTTGTGCTTTACGCCTATAGTTCTGACGTTCAGGCGGACAATCAAAACTATGCTGAGGTGGGCAACTATCAGCTGGAACTCTACCACACGATCAAGCATCCGCCGAGCGAGAAGCTGATCGAAAACCGGCTGAGAGAGCTACGGCTGCCGTATCAAAAGATTGAGACGTACATCGAGAGTGAAGGTCTCTATCAGATCATCTATCAAGTTCGATTACTAGGAGGGAACTGAAATGGCGAATAAAGTTCGTTTTGGTTTGGAGCAGGTCCACATCGCCTTTCGCAAGGAGGATGTGGGCGGAGAACCGTCCTGGGACACGCCGATTGCGATTCCGGGCGCAGTCAATTTCTCGGCGACCCCGGACGGCGGCGAGAGCACGTTTTACGCCGACAACACGAAATACTACACCCGGACAACGAACAACGGCTACACCGCTGATCTTGAGATGGCGTTGGTCCCGGATGAGATCTTGGCACAAATGCTGGGCTGGGAGATTGACAGCAATGGGATGCTGATCGAGGATGCGGAGGCCGTGCCTAAAGAGTTTGCGCTGATGGGGCAGGTACAGGGTGATGCACGGAATCGCCGGTTCGTGTACTATCGCTGCACCGCATCCCGGCCGACGCAGACTCACACCACGACGACGGACACGACGACGCCCACAACTGAGACGTTGAGTCTGACGATCCTCCCGCTTGAGGTTGACGGCAAGAAGCTCGTCCGGGGTGTCATCGAGCTCGACGAGACAAATGCGGCCGCATACAACGGCTTCTTCAATGCGGTGCTCTTGCCTGGAGGAGGCGAGTAATATGCGAAAAGTCACGTTGGGTGGGAAGGAAATCGCGCTGAGGGCCAGTCCGCTGGCCCTCTTGTTTTACCGTCAGGCGTTCGGCAAGGATCTTATCGCAGATTTGGTGAGTCTCCAATCGCTGCAAGGGCTCGCAAAAGGGGATTTCAGCGGTCTCGATACGCTGTTGCTCCTCCAGATCGCCTATGCGATGCACCGGGCCGCTAAGCCAGGAACGAACTTCCCGGGCTTCGAGCAGTGGTTAGGAGAACTGGAGTACATCGACTTCGGCGACACGGATTGGATCATGGGCGTGGCCGAAGAGGCCATGGAGGGGTTTTTTCGTTCCGCCGGATCTGCAGCTCCGCCAGCAACGAAGTCCAAGAAGAAGTGAACCGGTAGAACGAACGGACCTGTTACTTCTTAGCAACGCCAAAAAGATGGGGCTGACGTTCGACGAGGTCAACCTGTTTAGGGTCCGTGATTTTTTAGAGTTCACGGACATTTATTTTGGCGAGTTAGAACAAAAACAGGGTGAACAGGTTCGTGAAGCCACTCAAGCAGATATTGACAAATTGTTGATGTAAGGGGGTGCGTAACGTGAAAGAGGTTAGGTGCCCTCTGTGTGATTGGAAGCTGTTTGTTGCCCGAGGTAATGCGGAAGTGGAAATCAAGTGCCCTCGGTGCAAGAAAATCGTGAAGGTGAAAATCGGAGAACAGAGCGAGCCGCACCGTTAGAGTAGCGAGCCATGCCTGTCTTTTGCTTATAAAGGCAGGTGAGATCGGTTTGGCTACGATTAAGGGGATCACAGTCCAAATAGGCGCAGATACCACGGGACTTGATGCGGCGCTGAAGGATGTCAATAAGACATCGCGAGAAATATCCAAGGAGCTGCGGGAAGTTGAGAGGCTGCTCAAGTTCAACCCCCACGATACCGAGCTTTTGGCGCAAAAGCAGCAGCTGCTTGCTGATCAGGTTGAGAATACCCGCAAGAAACTTGACACTCTCAAGGTCGCCCAGGAGCAGGTCAACGAGCAGTTCCAAAAGGGCGAAATCAGTGTAGAGCAGCACCGGGCGTTTCAGCGCGAGCTCGTCAAGACCGAAAGCCAGCTCAAGGACTACGAAAAGCAGCTCAAACAGGTCAACCTACAGAATCATGAGTTCAATCAACGCATGCAGGAGATGGGGGGTAAGCTGCAGGACGTCGGCGAGAGGCTCGCTGGTGTGGGCAAGGACCTAAGCCTAAAGCTTACCGCCCCTCTCACCGCGCTCGGTGCGGTGGCTGCCAAGAGCGCCATTGATTTTGAGTCAGCGTTCGCTGGAGTCAGGAAAACAGTAGACGCAACAGAAGCTGAGTTTGCGGCCCTAGAGCGCGGTATCCGGGACATGGCTAAGGAGATCCCGGCGGCCGCGACCGAGATTGCCGGCGTTGCGGAAGCGGCAGGACAGCTCGGAATCCAAAACGAGCATATCCTGTCCTTCACCCGCACCATGATTGACCTAGGTGAATCGACTAACATGTCCGCGGAGCAAGCAGCAACAGCTCTTGCGCGGCTAGCTAATATCACCCAA
>JAKOVF010000178.1 GCA_029782225.1 Chloroflexota bacterium
ACAACGATCTTGCTGAACTTCTGCGCGATTTGCGGCATAAGCATGGCAATCGTCCCCCAGTCATCTGCCAGGATTGCATTCTTCATCTTTTCTGCATACTGGCCGGTCCACATCCATTCCATACGGAATTTGTCGGCTTTGACCCAGTACCCGCGCTTCTCCCACGCGGCCACAGAGACATCGATCCCCTCGGCAATGGACTGAAGCGCCAGCGAGATGAAGGCGGCCAGGTCTTTGGTTTCTTCTGTGACTTGCAATTGCTTGGCCAGTTCACGCACGGCCAGCACGATGGCTTTGGTAAGGTGGGTCCGTTCTTTTCCTGCGGAATCAGGGTTGATGACGCGGCTCAATGCAATTCTCCAGGTTGGGGTGTCAAGTGCGGGATTATACCTTCCAATTGAGATCAGGTGGCGGTCAACCCACCGGAGAATCCACAGACGATTGGAAGATTAGAGCACTACGATCATCCACCATGCATAGGCCAGGATCATTAACAACACGCCTATGAAGAAGCGATCTTCTCCATTGGCTTGCTGGTAACTGATGCGCCAGTATTTTACGGTACGCTTGAATTTTTCCTTTATCTGTTTCATAGACTTATTTGCCTTCTGATAAATTTAACGGAGAGAAACCCCCCGGTATTTTGCCGCTTGGGGATGTTCCCGATGGGTAGATACCTAGACGCGTTTGCAGCTGGCTGTTTTACGATAGGCCGCCGATTACGGTCAAGCCGCTTTTGTATCTATGCTGTATTGTTTTCTGTGGGTATAATTCGCCCGCCCCCGCAGTTCTCCCCGCAGTCCGGGGATTCGGGGGCCCGCAAAAATTCACGGCACTTAACCTGACATTTTGAGGCTTGCACGGGGCATAAAATACCCGTATTCGGGCACGTGCTGGAACTGGCAGACAGGCATGACTTAGGATCATGTGCCGCGAGGCGTGAGGGTTCAAGTCCCTCCGTGCCCACTTCTACTCAACTCCGGCCCTCTTCCTTGAGAAGCAGGGTACATCTATAAGAGGCCACTTTGAACATCGAAAAGCAATTACAGGATAACCATTCCGTCAAATTGATCGTTGAAATTGACCCGGAAAAAATGAACAGTTACAAGCGGCGCGCGGCGACCAAGCTCTCCTCCCGTACCAAGATACCGGGGTTCCGCCCGGGCAAGGCGCCCTACGACATCGTTGTCCGTACGCTGGGTGAACCTGCTATTACGGAGCAGGCGATTGATCTTTTGGTTGATGCGGAATACACAAACATTCTCAAGGAAGCGGATGTCGATCCCGGTGCATCCGGCTCGCTCGAATCCATCGAAAGCCTGGATCCACCAAAGCTGATCTTCAACGTTCCCCTCGCCCCGGAAGTGGACCTCGGCGATTATCACTCGCTTCGGATGCCGTACGAGTGGTCTGCTCCCGGCAAAGAGGAAGTGGACAAGGCTGTGGAAGACCTCCGTCAGATGTACGCCACCACTGAGTCTGTCGACCGCGAAGTGCAGATCGGCGATTACGTGCTGATCGATGTCAAATCTGAGACCGAGGGATTGAGCCGCACCGGCTTCGCAACCTTTGTCCGCCAGGAGGACCGTGACACCGAATGGCCCTACAACGGATTCGCCAGAGAACTCGTCGGGATGAAGCCCGGCGAGAGCAAAACCGTCCAACACACCTTCCCGGAAGATTGGGAAGTGGAAGACCTGCGCGGCAAGACCGCCGATCTCGAAATCACACTCAAGACCGTCCGCGCTGTGACTCTGCCCGACCTTGACGATGCATTTGCCAAGATGACTGGCGCGGGTGAGACGGTCGATGCCCTGATTGAAACTGTCACAAAGGATGTGGAGACACGCTCGAAGGCCGATTACGATGACAAGTACTTCGTGGACCTGATCGAGAAGTTGAAGGAGAGCGCGACCATCAAGTATCACGAGCATGCCGTTGAACATGAAGGCGAGCACGTGCTGGATGAACTGAGTCAGCGTTTGAGCCAGCAGGGTATGGACCTCGATACTTATTTCAAAGTCCGCAATACGACGCGCGAGAAATTCATCGAAGAAGAAGTCAAGCCGGTTGCAAAGAAACGCCTTGAGCGGTCCCTCATTCTCGATGAAGTCGTGCGTCAGGAAAAGATCCAGGTCAATCACGAAGAGCTGGATGCGGAGTTCAATAACACGCTTAACAACCTCGCTATGCAAGGCATGAACTTTAGCAAGATCCGCGGCGGCAAGCTTGGACAGAAACGTGTGGCGGAGGCCGTGGCGATGGAATCTGCCAGCCGCCTCATGACACGCCGTGCTCTGGATACGTTGAAGTCGATCGCTGTCGGCGAGTACAAACCGCCTGAGGAAAAGGAAGAAAGTTCTGAGGCTGCAAGCGAGGGCGCAGCGGAAGGTGTCGAGGAGACCTCAGGCGAAGGCAGCACAGAAGCCGCACCTGCTCAAACTGAAGAGAAAGCCGAATAAACGGAGGCAGATGAAGGTCCGTCTGAGCGGACGCTGAGTGCAAGCCGAAGCGGTAGTCGAAGGGCCATTCATCCAAAAAAGTAAAAAAAGATTAATAAAATTCCAATACGCTTCCGTTAAGATTGTCCCAATTAAACAAGGAGACAAACCATGATCCCTGATTTTAAGAATGTTGTTCCGATGGTCGTTGAAAATACCGGCCGCGGAGAGCGCGCTTACGACATTTATTCGTTGCTGCTCAAGGAGCGCATCATCTTCCTCGGTACGCCGATCGACGATCAGGTGGCGAACGTCATTGTGGCGCAATTATTGTTCCTCAATCACGAAGACCCCGAGAAGGAAATCCGCATGTACATCAATTCCCCTGGCGGGGTCATCTATGCGGGACTTGCGATCTACGACACGATGCAGATCATCTCGAACCCGATCAGCACAGTGGCCGTCGGCGTCACCGCTTCCTTTGGGACCGTGCTGCTGACCGCCGGCACGAAGGGCAGACGCTACGCTCTGCCTCACGCGACCATCCACATGCACCAGCCTCTGGGCGGCGCACAGGGTCAGGCCACGGATATCGAGATCCAGGCACGTCAGATTTTGCGCTTGAAGGAATTGCTCAACAATGTGATGTCCCAGCACACCGGCCAGCCGCTTGAGGTGATCGAGCGTGACACCGACCGTGACTTCTATCTCGACGCGAAACAGGCCGTGGACTATGGCCTCGTGGATCAGGTCATCGAGACGCCGGAGAAGGCGCTGAAGTAGACAGTGGTCAGTAAATAGTAAGCAGTTGTCAGCGAGAGACCCCGAAGGTGAGGAGCCGGAGGGGTCTTGCATTTATAATTGCGCCCATGACTCTCCCTTCAAACATTAAAGCTCTGATCCTCGATATGGATGGCGTGCTCTGGAAATCAGACGTGCCGATCGGTAACCTTCCCTCCATATTTGCGCGCATCCGCGAGCGCGGACTGAAATTTGTCTTTGCCACGAACAACGGCACCCGAACACCTGAAGATTATCAGCAAAAACTTGCGTCCCTTGGCGTGGATGTGGAACCCTGGCAGGTGGTGACCTCCGCCCTGTGTGTCGCGTCCATGCTGGCACAAAAGTATCCGCGCGGATCGAAAATCTTCATGATCGGCGGAGAAGGAGTCCAGGTGGCGCTGGAACAGAAGGGATTTGAGCTCCTCTCCGTCGAAAACGCACCGCAGGCCCAGGCCGTGGTGATGGGCATCGATTGGAATATCACATTTCAAAAAGTGGTGGAAGCGACTCTGCTCGTGCGCGGCGGTATACCATTTTACACAACCAACACCGACAGAACGTTTCCCACGCCGCGCGGGGAAATCCCCGGGTGCGGTGCGTGGCTCTCAGTTGTTACCAGCGCCACCGGCATTGACCCTATCATCGCGGGCAAGCCATTCACACCCATCATGGAACTCTCGCTCGAACGGCTTGGAACAAGAAAGGAAGAGACTCTCGTTGTTGGCGACCGCCTCGAAACAGACATTGCCGCGGGCCACAATGTGGGTTGTCCCACCGCGCTGGTGTTGAGCGGTGTATCCACGAGAGCGCAGGCAGAGGCCTGGAAGCAAAAGATAGATGTTATTGCCGGTGATCTGACGAGTTTGGTAGGATAAAATACAAGAGTCATGTCATCCTGAGCCGCTTAGCAGCGAAGGATCTCTGACACGACTAGGGAGATTCTTCGGTCGCGACGAACGCTCCCTCAGAATGACAGGAAATGTGGAGTCGGGCTATGTCCAAACGCAAACTGAAAGTATTTCTCTGTCACGCCAGCGAAAACAAGCCAATTGTCAAAGATCTATACGACAGGCTTGTCAGCGCGGGTTATGAACCGTGGCTGGACACGGAAGTGCTCCTGCCCGGCGTGGACTGGGACCTGGAGATCCGAAAAGCCCTGCGCACCAGCGACTCGGTGATCGTTTGCCTCTCGAAGATTTCGGTGGCCAAGGAGGGATATATTCAGAAGGAATTGAGACTTGCTCAGGATATTCAAAGTGAAAAACCGGAGGGCGTTGTATTTCTGATTCCCGCGCGTTTGGATGAATGCAAAACGCCGTTTAGCCTGCAAAGCATCCAATGGGCAGATTTGACGGCGCCCGACGGATTTGAAAAACTCGTAGGTGGACTAAACCTGCGCGCGAAGCAGTTGGGGAAAGACCCTGGAAGTTCAGTTCCGGGAAGCTCCCTTGCCCCCGTAGCGAAGAAGCCAGCCAGAAAACGCACGAAGAGAAAACCTGCCGGGCCGCAGGTCAGCGCCGGGAATGGAAGCATCGTTATCATGGGCGATGTGACCGACTCGAACGTGATTTCTGGTAGCGGCTCACGCGCAAAGAAAAACCGATGAATTTGCGCGTCCCGTTTTCAGGGGGCAGAATATGGCAAAGGAACGACCAGATCACCCTTCTATAAATTGAAGCAAGATCATTTGGATTTGTTGAAAGAATAAAGACCTGCCAGGTCTGGTATCATAATCCCCATGCTTCTCTATGATCTCGATTTACCCACGCTCACCGATACCCTAAAACAATGGAACGAACCCGCTTACCGTGCAAAGCAAATCTGGCAGGGACTGTACCAGCATCTCTACAACTCTCCTGACCAATTTACGAATCTACCAAACACCCTCCGCATCAGACTCGCCGAGAATTTCAACTTCTCACCTCTCAAGTCGAAACTCTATCTCGATTCCTCTGATGGTCAGACACGTAAGACCCTGTTCGAACTTCACGATGGACAAGTCATTGAAGCGGTCTTAATGCGTTATGGTCCCGAAGAAGCTGAACCGGATCCTCGTCACTCGTCGCACGTCACCCGGCATTCGTCCCGCCGCACCCTCTGCATCTCCACCCAGGCTGGCTGTGCAATGGGATGTGTCTTCTGCGCCACGGGACAGATGGGATTCAAACGTCATCTTTCGAGCGGCGAGATCGTGGCGCAGGTCATGGTTTACGCCCGCATGCTCAGAGAAGAGAACCTTTCGGTCACGAACATCGTCTTCATGGGCATGGGCGAACCCTTCCATAATTACGACAATACAATGGCGGCGGTGGACAGGGTCAACGACCCCGATGGATACAACTTCGGTGCGCGCCGCATGACCATTTCCACGGTTGGACTGGTGCCCCAGATCAAGCGTTTTGCCGATGAAAAGCGACAGGTCAATCTGGCGATCTCGCTCCACGCTGCGGATGATGATGAACGCCTCGCGATCATGCCGGTCAATAAGCGTTACAGAATTGACGAAGTTATCGAAGCCTGTCGCTACTATGTGGACAAAACGCATCGCCGCGTGACCTTTGAGTGGGCTCTGATCAATGGAGTCAATGACTCGCCTGAAGTTGCCCGGAAACTCGCGGCGCGGCTCAAGGGTCTGCTGTGCCACGTGAACGCCATTCCCCTCAACCCCACCACTGGCTACTCCGGAAAAGCGACAGACCGCCAAAGAGCGGCGAAATTCAAAGAAACGCTCGAGCAGGCCGGGGTACCATGCACGATCCGCATGAAGAGAGGGATTGATATCGCCGCGGGATGTGGCCAACTTGCGGGCGTCGCCGCGTCCCTTTGATCCCGAGTCTGGTGGTTTTCTTTTTGATGTAATTGTTTAAAAAGGGAGAAAATAGTTGTTTAAATTGGCTACACGCAGTATTAATTCTGAAGGTTTTTACTCTGAGACGCGTTAAAGAGTTGGGATCATGAACGCGGCCGATCCGTCACAGCTGATTTCACAGTGCATTGCTGGCGATGAACATGCGATCGAAACCCTAATCCGCCAGTTCGAGACTGGCGTGTACAGGCTGGCGCTTTCCATTACGGACGACGAAGCGGACGCGTATGAGATCACGCAGGAGACATTCATCACCGCGCTGAGGTCGTTGCGAGACTATCAGGAGAAATCAAGTTTCAAGGCTTGGTTGTATACGATTGCCGTCAATCTCAGCCGCGGACATTTGCGGAAGCGAAAAATCCTGGGTCGATTGCGTGCCGCGCTGACGAGCATTTTCCGAATCGAAACACAAAGATTGCCAGACCCGGAAGATGAGGCAATACAGAGTGAAGAGGAAGAAGCTGTCTGGAACTCACTCAACCAGCTTGATGAGCGTCATCGGATTGTGATGGTTCTCAGATACTTCCATGAATTGTCGGTGGTGGAAATCGCCGAGGTACTTTCCATTAGTGAAGGCACAGTCCACTCCCGGTTGCACAATGCCAGAGAGAAACTACGATCCGCACTCGCCTCGCTGAATAGAGACTAACACATGACTGAGCTCACACATGAACAAGCCCGCAGGTTAATCCATTTGCGAGCGGACCAGAAACTCGACTACGCAAACCAGGCCTTGCTCGATTCACATCTTGAGCAATGTGACCCGTGCAATGCGTACGCGAAGGAAATCAATGAAGTCGAAGGGATACTGAAACGAGTCACGAATCAAAAGTGGAACAAGCGCCCTGCCCCACTGGCAGTGGCGATGCTGTTGCATTCGAGTGGGAGTAAATTGGACTACCCGGGCAATCTGGTGACTACACGCATGGTAGCGATTGCCTTCGCGATACTTGGGCTAATCATTGGCACATGGCAGTTCTCGCGCACTTCCTTGTCGCCCGCATCGCAAGCTCTTACTCTCGCCTTGCCCATTCCAACGCCGTCCCCCTCTGTCACGAGCACGAGCATCTCAATTCTGGATTGCGGAGCGGTTATTTACAAAGTACAGGAAGGCGACACGCTGGATAGCATTGCGCTGCAATTTGCTGTCGCAAAATCAGACATCATGACGTTTAACCAGATGGAATCGCAAATCATCTTCATTGACCAGGAAATCAACATCCCACTCTGCAAGTCCACTCCAACGGGTACAATCGACACGCCGACAACGACTATTACGCCTCAACTCGATCCGATGGCGACTACGCCAGGGTAAGTGCGATGTCGTCCTGAGCGACACTTGCACCACAATGTGTTCGGCCGCTCCGCCCGAAGAACTTCTCTTCTCAAATTGGGCGAAGCATGGCGACCGAAGCAACAGGTTGCTTATTCAGCAGCAACTCGGCGAAGGGCATTGACAGGAGAGACAAACTTGCCAGAACCTGAAAATTAATGTATAAGACACCAATCACATACACGAAGACCAATGAATGAGAGATATGAACAACGAAAAACAAAGCTGGCTGGGACGTCCAATTCACCCCTCACTTCCCGCGATTACATATGAGATCGTCATTTTTGCAGGCATCATGCTGCTTGCAGTGATCACGCGCTTCTATAATCTGGGCGTGCGCGTGATGAGCCATGATGAAAGTTTGCATACCTACTTTTCCTGGCTGCTCTACCGCGGTCAGGGTTATCAACATACGCCGATGATGCACGGGCCGTGGCAGTTCCACTGGATCGCGCTGTCCTATTTCCTCTTCGGGGCAAGCGACTTCACCGCGCGCATCCCGGCAGCCGTGTTCGGAATCACAACCATCGCCATGGTCTGGTATTGGAGACGGTATCTGGGCAAGGCAGGTGCACTGATCGCCGGCGTGTTGATGATCATCTCCCCTATGATGCTTTTCTACAGCCGCTATGTCCGTGAGGATGTGTACGCCGGTTTGTCCGGTGTGCTGATGCTGTATGCCATTCTGCGGCATCTTGAAGTGGGCGGACGGAAATATCTCTACCTGCTGGCCGCCGCGCTCTTTCTTCACTTCGCCACAAAAGAGACGTCCTTCATTTACGCCGCACAGGCACTCTTATATCTGGCAGTGTATTTCATCGCACAGGTGACGCGCAGCCCGTGGGAAGATCACGAAAAGGACTATCGCGCGTTCATCATCGCACTGGGAATTGCAGTGCTGATCGCGGGGGCAACCGTTGGTTTTGTCCTTTACAACCGACAACAGGCTACTCTTAGTGGGACCGAGACCGCAGCCCCGGCTGTTCCCTCCGTAAGCGGTTCGCCTCTGGCCGCCCCGGAATCGGGTGTCCTTTCGCCGGTTTCCGTCCTGGCTGTCATTACACTCATCGCCTTTGGCGTCGCGGCATATTTCCTGATCCGCGGCTACAGCTGGGAGCGCGTCCGCACCGAGCGTTCATTTGACATGTTGATCGTTGTGGGAACCATCGTCCTGCCGATGCTCTCGCCGTTCCTTATAGAATGGACGCGGCGCTGGTTGAATGTCACCATCCCCACCGAGGCGCCGGAGGTCCAGGCATTTTTGAACGATGCCAAATCCATTTTCACGGTTGGCGGCTTCCTCGCTCTCACATTCATCCTTTCCATTATTGTTGGCTTCCTGTGGGATCGACAGAATTGGTGGAAGATCATCCTCGTGTTCTGGGTACCCTACACGGTCTTTTACACCACCTTCTTTACCAATGGCGCGGGTTTCTTCACCGGGACGGTTGGCTCACTTGGATACTGGCTCGTCCAGCAAGGTGTACAACGCGGCAGTCAACCCTGGTATTACTATGTGCTCATAGAAATCCCCATCTATGAATTCCTGCCTGCACTGGGCCTGGTCCTGGCCATTATTGTCGGTGTACGCCGCAAACTCGCCATGCGTCCCGTCCTCGCTGACGAAGAGCCGATGGTAACCGAAGTGTCAGACGGAGAAACACCGGTGGCAATAGAAACTGAGACTGTGGTATCCGCTCCCGCCGAGACAACCGACGAATCAAATTTCACCAACACCTGGAGTCTGCTTGTGTGGTGGAGCGTCGCCACCGTCATCTCTCTTTCGGTTGCCGGTGAACGCATGCCCTGGCTGACGTTCCACATGGCTTGGCCGATGATCCTGGCCACTGGCTGGGCGTTGAACCAGATCATCGAAACCACCGATTGGCAGGGACTGCGCGAGCGCGGTGTGTTCTTCACGGTTGGCGCTGTGGCAGTCTTTATTCTCAGCCTGCTGGGTTTGTTTCTGTTCGCCACGGGTCCAAACCCGCCGTTCCAGGGCAAGGAATTAAATCAACTGGAGGCTACGGGCAAGTTCCTCTTCCAAATGGCGGTGGCCGTTGGTGCCCTGTTTGCCCTGAGCTATCTGGCGCGAAATTGGGCCGCGCGCAATGTACGTCACATTTTTGCGCTGGTCTTTTTTGCGGTTCTCGGTGTCCTTACGGCGCGTGCGGCATTCCGCGCCGCATACATCACCTATGACCAGGCAACAGAATTCATGGTCTATGCACACGGCGCAACACCGATCAAGGAAGTGATCGCGCAGGCAAAGGAGATCTCAGAGCGGACCACGGGTGGTATGGGCGTCGCCATTGCTTATGACGCCAGTGCGCCGGATACCGGCGTCTCGTGGCCGTTCGTCTGGTACCTGCGTGATTTCACAAATCAGCGTTCCTTTGATCAACCCACGAGATCATTGCGAGATTCGGTCATCGTGATCGTGGATCAAAAGAACTTCGACAAGATCGAACCTGCGCTCGGTCCCGGTTATTATCGCTTCGATTACATCCGCATGTGGTGGCCGATGCAGGATTATTTCAGTCTTGTCACGGACCGCGGCTTCCTCTTCAGCCTGGATGCGCAGTTTGCCAGCACATTGGATATTGGTCAGCTATCGGACCAGATCCGTCAAACATTCGAGACCTTGGGAAGGCCTCTCACGCCCAACGCAACCGTAGCAGTGAAGAGAGCGGGCAATGAATGGGTGATCAACGACCAGGGCATTCAATACGATGTGGTCTTCCGCGTAGAAAAGAACGTAGCGTCGCTCAATGTCTACGACTATACTTTTCCTCCGGACTATCCCTGCAGGGGCCTTCTCGGATTTCTCAAGCTGTTCAAGTCCCGCGATTATTCAAAGGTCTGCTCTGCTTTTACCGATGCGAACATTCGTAGAGGCATCATTGATATCTGGTTGAATCGGGATTACACCGCCTATGCCCAGGCCACGGGCCGCACGGACCTGACACTGCCGACCTGGCAGCCATCTGATCAAATGCGCATGTACATCCGCAAAGATGTCGTTTCGCAGATCTGGAATTACGGTGTAGCGCCAAGCGCCGTCACGAATACGGTTGACCCGACCGAGGGCAAATACATCACCCTGGGCGCTGACCAGATCTTTGATGCGAATCAGAATAACCCGGTCCTGTTGAACACGCCACGTTCGCTGGCATTTGCACCAGATGGGACGCTTTATGTTGCGGACTCGATGAACCACCGCATCCTTCACCTGGACCTTGAGGGCCGCACACTTCAAGAATGGGGCGGCTTCGCTGACGGTGCCTCCGCGCCAGCAGATCCCGGCAAGTTCAATGAACCCTGGGGCGTTGCTGTTGGCCCGGATGGGTCGGTCTATGTGACCGACACCTGGAACCATCGTGTTCAGAAATTTACAGCGACTGGAAAGTTCATCAAGATGTGGGGCTACTTCGGTCAGGGCGAGGCGCCGGAGGCATTTTACGGTCCGCGCGGCATTGCAGTGGATTCTCAGGGTCACGTATTCGTCGCAGATACCGGGAACAAGCGCATCGTCGTGTTCGATGCGGATGGCAATTCCATCACAGAGTTCGGCGGCGCGGGCTTCGATCCCGGGTTGTTCGATGAGCCGGTCGGTATCGCGGTTGATAAGCAGGGCAACGTTTATGTTGCTGATACGTGGAATCAACGCGTCCAGACCTTTACCCCTTCTGCTGACGGCCTCTCATACACACCGGCCAAACAATGGGATGTATATGGCTGGTTCGGCCAATCATTGGATAACAAGCCATTCATCGCCGTCAATGATGCGGGTCATGTGTTCATTACTGATCCCGAAGGCTATCGTGTACAGGAGTTCGATGGCAGCGGACAGTTGATTCGAGTCTGGGGTGAATACGGCACCGGATTTACGAATTTCGGCCTGCCTTCCGGCATCGCAGTAGATGCGGACGGTCACATCTGGGTTGCAGATGCCAAGAACAACAGGATCATGAGATTTACGTTACCTTAGCCCTCACGGTTTCGACAAGCTCTGCCCGACCCACTGCCCCTCTCCCGAATTGGGAGAGGGCATTTATTTAGGGAAGAGATTTTGCGCGGTGGTATAATTGCTCTGCTTTTCACAAAAAAACCCACTGAGGGAGACCATGAAACTTCACGAATATCAATCCAAATTAATATTTTCAAAGTATGGCATCCCGATCCCAAAGGGACGCGTTGCGGCTACCGCTCAGGAAGCAAGACATATCGCAGAAGAGCTTGGTGGCCGCATTGTTATTAAATCGCAGGTGCTGGTCGGTGGACGAGGCAAAGCGGGCGGCGTAAAGGTTGCCAGGGACCCGCAGGAAGCAGAGCAGCTCGCGACACAGATCCTCGGCATGGAAATCAAAGGCCTGCCTGTCCGCAAAGTGCTGGTGGACGAAGCAGCGGCTATCGAAAGCGAAATCTACTTTGCCATCACCAATGACCGCGCGGCAAAGAAACCTGTCATGATGGCTTCCGCTGCCGGCGGTATGGACATCGAAGAGGTCGCGGCCAAGACCCCGGAGAAGATCATCAAGGTTCATATTGATCCGCTGCTGGGCCTGCGCGAATACCAGGCACGCGATGTAGCCCTGGCCATTGACCTGCCGCGCGAGTATTGGAAGGACTTCATCAAGATCGCATCCGGCCTCTGGCAAACCTATAAAGAGAATGATGCCACGCTCGCGGAGATCAATCCGCTTGTCATTACGAAAGACAAACGCGTGATGGCGCTGGACGGTAAGATGATCATTGATGACAACGCCATGTTCCGTCACTCGGACCTGGCAGAGATGCGAGACATTGACGAAGAAGCGCCTGCGGAAACCGAAGCGCGCAAATATGGACTCTCTTTTATCAAGCTGGATGGCAACATCGGCTGCATGGTGAACGGCGCTGGCCTTGCGATGACCAGCATGGATGTGATCAAGCTGTTCGGCGGCGAGCCAGCCAACTTCCTTGATATTGGCGGCGGCGCAGGAGCGGACAAGGTCGCAGCCGCGATGCGTATCATCCTCACCGATCCGAACGTGAAGGCCGTGCTATTCAATATCTTCGGCGGCATCACACGCTGCGATGAAGTTGCGCGCGGTATTCTCACCGCGATGGATGAAGTGAAGCCGAAAGTGCCGATGGTTGTGCGTTTGGTGGGCACGAATGCAGAAGAAGGACGCAAATTGCTCGAAAACGCGAACATGATCACCGCCGAGACTCTGGCGGACGCCGCGAAGAAATCTGTCGCCGCGGCACAGGGAAAATAACATGAGCATACTTGTTGACAAACACACCCGCCTGCTCGTGCAAGGCATCACCGGGAACGAAGGGCAATTCCACACACAACAGATGGTTGCTTACGGCACAAATGTTGTGGGTGGGACAAGCCCGGGCAAAGGCGGAGAATGGGTTCTCGATGGCAAGATTCCTGTGTTCGATTCAGTAAAACAGGCCGTTGAGGCGACCGAGGCGAATGCCAGCATTATCTTTGTCCCTGCCCGCTTTGCGCCGGACGCCATGTTCGAATCGGCAGATGCCGGGATCCCTCTGATCGTCTGCATCACGGAAGGCATTCCCGTACAGGATATGATGCGCGTCCGAAATTATCTCGACCAGAAAAAGGTGCGTCTCGTGGGCCCGAACTGCCCGGGACTCCTCACCCCTGGCGAAGCCAAGGTCGGCATTATTCCCGGCGACATCGCCATTCCGGGCAACGTAGGCGTCGTCTCACGTTCCGGCACTCTGACATATGAAGTGCTCTATGCGATGAAGAACCTGGGCATGGGCGCATCTACTTGTGTTGGCATCGGCGGCGATCCCATCAATGGTACGAACTTCCTCGATGTGCTCGAAATGTTCGAGCATGATCCAAAGACCGAGAAAGTCATCATGATCGGTGAGATCGGCGGCACAGATGAAGAGAAAGCCGCGGAGTATATCGGCTCAAAGATGACAAAACCGGTCGCC
The DNA here is from genome assembly GCA_029782225.1 of Chloroflexota bacterium. Classification (GTDB taxonomy): domain Bacteria; phylum Chloroflexota; class Anaerolineae; order Anaerolineales; family Villigracilaceae; genus JAKOVF01. Next base: position 13,388 of record JAKOVF010000178.1, read on the forward strand.
AGCTTCATTGCCGGTCAGACTGCGCCTCCCGGCAAGCGCATGGGACATGCAGGCGCGATCATCGAAGGTGGGGCCGGTACGGCCGCCGACAAGGTCCGCGCACTCGAAGCCGCAGGTGTGAAAGTGGCGAAACATCCGGAAGAAATACCGACACTGCTCAAATAAACATCGCACTGAGCGGAACGAGCTGTCAGGCGAATGCAGTCGAAGCGCCCTTCTAACCAGCAACACGCCCTTCGATTACGCTGTGCCCCGCTCAGGACGCAGCACTTAAATACATAGAGCCGCCAGCAAGGGCGGCTCTACGGTTATAATCACTTTTGATGATTACTTACGGTGTGCGTCGATGTACGATACGGCCTCACCGACGGTCGTGATCTTCTGGGCGTCCTCGTCCGAGATCTCGGCGCCGAACTTGTCTTCGAACGCCATGATCAACTCAACGAGATCAAGCGAATCAGCCTCAAGGTCCTCACGGAAGCGGGCTTCCGGCGTAATCTTCGCCTCGTCCGCACCGAGCAGATCCTTGATAATCGTCTTGATTTCACCAAATGTATCAGCCATTTCTGAGCCTCCTTTGAATTAGTCGGGTGTATTGTACACTCTCTCTAGACCGTGTCAACCTGGCCCGTATTTCCCAAGCAGGGATGTAGGATTTCAAACTCAGGAACACTACCCTATGCCAAAAGTTGCGCCAATCGACCAGCGGAAAGCAGACCATATCAAGATCAATCTGGAGCAGGATGTCCGCTCCGCCTTGACGAACGGACTCGAGAAATATCACTTTGTCCACGAGGCTTTACCGGAGCTGGATCTTAACCGCATCGATACGACCCTCAGCCTGTTCGGAAAAAGGTTGAACGCTCCCATCCTTGTCAGCTCCATGACCGGCGGGACAGAGGAAGCCGGGACCATCAACATGCGCCTCGCTGAAGCCGCACAGGAAATCGGACTCGCGATGGGCGTCGGCAGCCAGCGCACAGCGATCGAAGTCCCCGAGCAGGCGAAAACGTTTCAAGTGCGCCGCGTCGCGCCGGATATTTTATTATTCGCCAATCTTGGGGCCGTACAATTGAACTATGGCTTTGGCATTGATGAATGCCGCAAGGCCGTGGACATGATCGAAGCTGACGCGTTGTATCTGCATTTGAATCCATTGCAGGAAGCCGTACAGGATGCGGGCGACACAAACTTCGAAGGACTTGCAAAGAAGATCGAAGAAATTTGCAGGAAACTTGAAGTTCCGGTCCTTGCCAAGGAAGTTGGCTGGGGTATCTCAAAGCAGACAGCGAGGCTCCTCGCCGATTGTGGCGTGCAGGCCATTGACGTAGCCGGCGCAGGCGGGACAAGCTGGTCACAGGTTGAAATGCACCGCGCTCCTGACGAATTCACCCGTCAGCTCGCAGCCACTTTTGTCGGCTGGGGAATTCCAACGGCTGAATCTATATTGAATGTAAAGAAAGCCGTACCAAATATGACGATCTTTGCCAGCGGCGGCATCAAAGACGGACTCGACATTGCCAAGTGCCTCGCCCTAGGCGCAACTTTGGGCGGCATGGCCGGGAATTTCCTGAAAGCCGCAGCAATTTCTACAGAGAAAGCGATTGAGATCATGAAGTTGACGAAGAGGCAGATCGAGGTCACTATGTTTGCATGTGGGGCAAAAGAGATGCGGGAATTAGGAACTGAGAAATTGGTGGAGAAGTAACTGGCATGTCATGCTGAGCAAAGCGACACCGTACCTGCATTCGGTGCAGGTGAGCATCTCCAATATGACAAACGAGACCCTTCGCTATGGCTCAAGGTAACACGATTAAGGTATTATCTCAACATGGATAAAGAGAAACGAGAAAAACTCCGCGAACGATCCCTGCGCGATCCCCTGCCTTGCCGCCACCCTTGGCCGCATCTCCTCTTCTGCCAGGAAATCGACTGATCCAAACAGAGTATCCAATTTGCTGGATGAAGCCAAACACCTCATCGAATGGACCGCCGCGGAACTCGTGAGAATGCAAACCCTGATTACGCTTTGGCAACGCGCATGGGATGAGGCCAGCCAGGATTCAAAACAGCGAACACTGCTTTCTGCACAGGCTAAAGACTGGTCTCATAAAGCTCTAGACTTTTCGGGGTTGGTTTAGCGAACCAGGTAAATTCCGTATCTAGTTTATGGGATTATGACTACCAAAAAGCTTTCGCGGCGGGATTTTCTCAAACTGATCAAGATGGCATCCATCCCGGCAGCCGCCCTTATGCTGTTTGGCTATGGATACAGCACGGAGTTGGAATTGAACTGGATTGAAGTCACGAATCTTACATTGAAATTACGCCGCCTGGATCCCGCGTTCAAGGGAATCAGGCTGGTTCAAATCAGTGACTTTCATCTGGGTCAGTGGATCGATAAGGAACGATTGGACCGTGTTTTCAAAATTGCACTGGAACAGGCACCGGATTACTTTCTCCTTACCGGTGATTACCTCGAGTGCCGCCCTTACGGCCAGAGGAATGAGTGGGCAACGTATGAAGAGAACCTGAAGCTCATCAGCAGCTCCTTTTCACAGCTGCCAGCCTCTCGCGCAACCATCGCCATCCTGGGGAATCACGATCACAAGATCTATGCCGGGTGGATCGAACAGGCTCTTTCGGATGCGGGCGTTACGGTATTACGCAACTCGGTCATGACCATCCGGCGCGGCAGTTCCGAGCTGCACCTCGCCGGACTGGATGATGTGAGCCAGAAAATGGATCGGCTCGACCTGTTGATGAGTGCCCTTCCGGAGAATGGCGCTGCCATTTTGCTGGCTCATGAACCCGATTTTGCGGATGTCGCTGCGGCAACGGGTCGCTTTGATCTCCAGATATCCGGTCATTCGCACGGTGGACAGATCGTTCTCCCCCTCATCGGGCCACCGGTGCTTCCGGAGTGGGGCCGCAAGTATCCGAGCGGTCTCTATAACGTTGGGGACATGTTACTCTACACAAATCGCGGCGTAGGTGTGACAACGGTCAACGCGCGTTTCAACTGTCGGCCGGAGATTACTGTTTTTACACTTGAACCGGCATGAACCCTGACTGGCTTCCGAGGCTATACATCGGCTAAAATACCCTCCATGCGCTCTGACATCAAGCATCTTGGCCTGGGCCTCACGATCGGCTTCTCCATTACAGCAATCTTCGCAACAGCGATCATCCTTCTTAGCGCTTTCACCTCCCCTTCCCCGATCATCCCCCTTCCGCCAGCAATTGTTTCGAGTACTCCGACTTTTTCCATCGCCACAGCCATTGCAGCAACGCTGGCCACCGCCGATGCACCAACCACGATCCAAAATCCATCCACTCCAACCTTCATAGCCTCACCCACTGAATCGCCAACCGACACACCGACTCCCACCGCGACGTTGACCAGCGTAGAGCAAATGCTGATGACTGGTCAACTGGTTTTCAGCGGGCCGCTGTCACCGGCCGAGCAGATTCGTTTGTACCAGTCTTCCATTGAATTCATCGCACCCACCACAAAACAGGCGAAACAAGTGGGGGTGACAATCAACGGCGTTGGCTACGGATCGCCTACACTCATCTGCGGACCTCTGTCACTCGCTATCTTGCAGGATGCGGGGCTGATCGATACTCCAAACGTCGTCCCCTATAATTTCTGGCTGCTGAATCCATATGTTCCAGAAGACCGTACTTTAGTGAACCGCGTCTTTCCCTGGGAGAAATACCAGAACAGGCTGTTTGAGACGCCTCTCAACAAATTTGACTGGCGGTCCTTTCCCCTCGAGCCGGGTGATTTTCTGTTCATCAAGCATGGCTCAGGCGGAAACTTTGATCATATGCTGGTCGTCAGCCGCGTGGACAACTTTGGGCGCAGATATGCCGTCACCAACTACAACACACCGGATGGTTACATTATCAACGAAGCCCTTTTATACGATCCGAGCGACTCAACTGTCGGCCTCTTCCATACGTGGACAGCAAGGCCCTATGCGGTGGAAGGAGCAACCGGCTTCGGCGGATTCGAGCTCTGGCGGCGACGCCCGTAGGAGTGCGCGTCAAGAAAACCTGCTAAAATCATGTCAATGAAAACTGGCATCAAAACCATTATCTTTGACTTTGGCGGCGTGCTCGTGGATTGGGATCCGCGCAACCTGTATCGCCGCTACTTTTCCACTGATACGGGCGCGATGGAACATTTCCTGGCCGAGGTCGGTTTTCTCGAATGGAATGCGCATCAGGATAAGGGTCGCCCGTTCAAAGAAGCAGTTGTCGAGCTTTCAAGTCGATTCCCAGATTACAGTCATCTTATTCGCGCGTATCACGAGAACTGGGAAAAATCGATTGTCGGGGAGATCCCCGGGAGCGTCGCCATCCTGAAAGAATTGAAGCAGAAAGGCTATCCGCTGTACGGCCTGAGCAATTGGTCTGCGGAAACATTTCCGATCATACGTACGAGATATGGCTTTTTCGATCTTTTCGATGATATCGTCATCTCCGGCGAAGTCAAACTGATCAAGCCGGACCCGGCGATCTTCAAGCTCTTTCTAGAGCGAACCGGACAGAAGGCGGATGAGTGCCTGCTGATCGACGACTCGGATAAGAACATTGCTGCTGCCAGCGATCTGGATTTTCAGACCATTCACTTTGCATCTCCGCCCCAACTCAGGTCAGAGTTACAACGACTGAATCTTCTTCCAACATCTTGAAATATGATCAACGACCTCCTTCCCCACATTGAGACCGAACTGCAAAAGCAGATCGCGCGCCTCGACCCGGCGCGTACGCGACTCTTTCACGAGATGCTCACCTACCACATGGGATGGACCGGCGAGGGTGCGGGACCCGAGGCAGCGGGCAAACGCATCCGCCCGTTGCTGGTACTGCTGACCTGTGCCGCGTGCGATGCAGATTGGAAGCCCGCGCTCCCGGCAGCGGCCGCAGTTGAGCTCGTTCACAATTTTTCTCTTGTACATGATGACATTCAGGATAACTCGCCCAAACGTCGCGGGCGCGCTACGGTATGGACAAAATGGGGCGTACCGATGGCGATCAATGCCGGGGACGCGTTGTTTGTCCTGTCCAATCAGGCCATCATGGATCTGGCGCAGTCGTATCCCGCTTCGACGGTAGTGCGGGCTGCCACGATACTGCATGATATCTGCCTTGACTTAACCCGCGGCCAATTCCTGGATATGTCCTACGAGCAGCGGAATGATCTCAAGCTCGAAGATTATTGGCCCATGATCGCGGGCAAGACATCTGCGTTGCTTTCCGCGTGTACTCAAATTGGCGCACTGCTTGGGAACGCAAGTGAGAAGGAAGAGGAGTCTTATCGCCAGTTTGGGCACCATCTTGGTCTGGCCTTTCAGGTGGAAGATGATATTCTGGGCATCTGGGGAAACGAAGCCATCACGGGTAAATCTGCGGCAAGCGACCTCGTGGAAGGTAAAAACTCGCTTCCGATCTTGTACGGACTCGGCAAACGCGGCAGGTTCGCAGAACGCTGGGCCAAGGGCCCGATCAAAGCCGGCGAAGTCACTGCGGTCGCAGCCCTCCTGGACGAGGAAGGCGCCCGTTCCTATGCATCGGAAATTGCCAGGGAAGAAACGGAGATTGCACTCGCATTCCTCGAACATGCCAATCCGCGCGGCGAGGCAGGGGCAGAACTTCTCAAACTGACGAACAAGCTGCTAAAACGGAAACAATGAACGGGTTCTGAGAGACGCGTGCTTTTCATCCCGCTCAGAGTCTTCTGCTTGACACGCTTTCTCAGCGTGGCTATAATCCGCCTGCAATCAAGCGGGTGTAGTTCAGTGGTAGAACGCTTGCTTCCCAAGCAAGATATCGTGGGTTCGAGTCCCATCACCCGCTCCAGAATGAGAGTCGAGGCACGCCTCGACTTTTTTGTTAAGTTAATTGCAAGGTAGCTGTTATGTATACGATTCCAGCCCGAAAGTAAAATCATCTTGAGGTAACCTGTATGGATGATAAAGGCACGATCCTATACGTTGAAGACAATCCAGATAACCGCAACCTGGTTCGCCGGGTCTTGATGGCGGAGGGATATGATGTCCTTGAGGCGGGCAATGCATCGCAGGCGCTCGAGAAGTTACAGGCAGGAAACACGGACTTGATCCTGATGGATATCAACATGCCTGATGTTGACGGTTATACTTTGACATCCCGGATCAAGGGCATGCCTGCCTACACCCGGATCCCGATCATCGCTGTGACAGCCAATGTCATGCGCGGTGATCGAGAGAAGTCATTGGAAGCCGGATGTGATGGATACATTCAAAAGCCTATTGATATCGACACGCTCGCCCAGCAAATCGAGCGATTCATGACGAGGAGCAAACATGTCTGATTTTACGCCGGCAGTATCGGACACACAACCAATTCGCAAACCCACCATTCCGAAGGATGCGACGGTGTTGGTGGTTGAAGATAACGTTTCGAATTTTGTATTGATTGCGCGCATGTTGGGCTATCTTGGCATCCACTGTGAATGGAAGACATCCGGGTATGAGGTAGTCGAATACGCGGATACCCTGCCGCGGTTGGATCTCATTTTGATGGATATCCGCCTGCCCTATGAAGATGGCTATGGCGCGTTGAAGAAAATCCGCGCCTCGGAGCGTTTTAAATCGGTACCGATCGTAGCAGTGACCGCTGAAGCCAGCCTGGAGCAAATGAACAAGGCGCGTGCATCCGGCTTCGACGGCTTCCTGGGCAAACCCTTAGACCCGGACCGCTTTCCCGACCAGATCCGCCGCATTTTGAGCGGGGATCCGGTTTGGGAATTCAACTAACCCTCAATGACCACAACTCAGGCAACACCTATTCCTGACTCTGAAAAAAGGATTTTCAGGGGCAGCCTCGCAGCCAACCTTGTACGCTGGCTCCTGCTCTTCACGTTCATTCCACTGACCCTCATGGCTGGAGTGGCGTACCTGCGGGCGCGTACGTTGTTGCGTGAACAGGTGGTCAATCAATCCCAATCGCTAATCAATGCTCAGGTCACTGGATGGGAGCGGGAGCTCAAGACAAAGGAAATCCGTCTGGATCGCCTGGTGCACGAGGGTGATTTTGCCACAAACCTGGAGCTTGCCTTTCAGGCCAATCCTCGCAGCGCTGAATATGCAACAGCGCGTGCAGCAGCAATAAGCGCGCTCAACTCCCTGAATAACGAAGAGGGGATGCCTACATTTAACCAGTTCCTCTTGATTCGACCGAGCGGTCAGATAGTAATGGCAAGCAATTCAAAGTGGGAAGGTCAGACCCTGGCAGATCTGGGTCGGATCAGCAGCCTTTCCATTGAGCATCGCTCGAGTATCCTGTTTGGTCTGGAGCCGCTTTATACAAACGATGTAATCCTGGTCACGGCGGTGGACGTTAAACCGGCCTCCAAGCCCAAACTTGGAACCCTGATCGGTATTACGGAGTCACAGCAGGTTCAAAAAAACCTGATCGGGTTACAGGAACTGAGTCCGCAATCTGAAGCGTTCTATATCCTGCCGCCCGACCGGTTCATCGCGATCGATCCCTACACCAATCAATTGACGTCCACGAGTTTTTCCGAGTCGCAACAGGAAGACGTCCTGCCAGCGCTCGACAAAATGATGGGCGATGAGACTCTGCCCCCGGCTGCACTGGAATACAGGGATGCATCCGGAGAGGCCATGCTGGCGCAGGTGAAATGGATTCCCAGCATGCACGCCGGTATTGCCATGCAAGTTCCACAGCAGGCAATCTATGGGCAGCTGACCAGCCTTGTGCCATTCACGATCCTGCTGGTGATCGCCACCCTGACCGCCATGGGACTCGTGCTTGTCGTGGGCGCGAACCGCGTGATCCAACCCTTGCGCGCGCTCACCATGATCACGCGCGAGTTTGCTGGCGGCAACCTGGAGAAGCGCGCTGAAGTAAAAAGCTCGGATGAAGTGGGCCTGCTTGCAGATTCCTTCAACAACATGGCTGACGAATTGAGCGGCATGTATCGCTCGCTGGAACAGAAAGTGGAGGAACGCACGCGACAGGTGCGCATTGCTGCAGAAGTGGCTCAGAGTGTCACCGCCTTGTCCAACCTGGACGATCTGTTGAACAAAACAGTTGAGCTGCTGGTCCAGCAATTCGAGTTCTATCAGGCAAGCATCTTCATGATCGATCGAGCCGGTAAGTACGCAAGCCTGCGGGCTGCATATGGCCCGGCGGCGGAGGACCTGCTTCAGCGTAAATACAAGCTCGAGGTTGGTTCTGCATCCATTATCGGCTGGGTCAGCGCGAACAACAAACCGCGCGTGGCCTCCGATGTGTTGACGGATCCTGTGCATCTGAAGAACGAATTGCTGCCAGAAACCAGGTCTGAAGCCTCCGTTCCGATTGCCATCAGCAACCTGGTGCTGGGTGTGCTGGATGTGCAAAGCGCCCAGGCCTCGGTATTCAGCGCTGAGACCATCGTCATGCTGCAAACGCTGGCAAGCCAGATAGCAGCCGCGATCCAAAACGTCGGCCTGGTTGAATCGACCCAGGTCAACTTCCAGGAATTGGCACGCCTGTATCGTTCCAGTCGTCTGATCGCTGAAGCTAAGACCGAGGCTGATGCGCTGGAAGCCAGCACCAAAATCCTGCAGGATGCACCCTATCCGGTTCTCGTGGTCTCCGTTGGAGCAGATGTGCTCGAAGTCCTTGCATTGTCCGACTCGCGCAATGTGATCGGAAATACGGTGGAACTTCATCGCTATATTGATGCAAACATCGCGGACGTTCGAGGTTTTATGGCAGGCGGCCCGGTGATCGCACTCTCGAGTGCAAACGAAATTCCTCTTCCCCTCCGTCAAGTCATCCAGCACCTGGGGTTTGATGCAGCGGCGTATCTACCGGTCAACCGGCGGAATAATTTGGCGGCGTTGATTATCCTGGGCACCAAGAAACAAGGACTCACCAGCGCAGCAGTCCAACCCTACGCCACACTGGCGGAATTGATCACGGTCACGCTGGATAAGATCGAGGCTGCAAAAGACACAGAGAGTCGCTTGAATGAGATGGAGGCGCTCACATCGGTCAACGCAGCAGTCTCCAGCAGCGTGGATCTTCACACTTTCTTTGCAGCGCTGCATGAGCAGGTGCTCAATATTGTCGGCGACTATAGTTTCACTATTGCACTTTACGATGAGAAAACTGATACTATTAGTATTCCTTTCAGCTATGAGGACAGAAGGACTTCAGCCATAGAATCCTTCCCTCTTGGGGAGGGGCTGACTTCGGTTTTAATTCGCTCCGGGCAGCCCTTATTGATCGTGGAAGACACGATGAACAGGGCAGCCAGCCTGGGTGCGAAAATCATCGGCAAGCCTGCCCGCTCGTGGATGGGCGCGCCCATGCTGGTTAATAATCGTCCCATTGGCGCCTTGATGATCCAGGATGCTGAGCGCGAACATGCTTTCACCGAAGATAATCTGCGCTTCTTCACAGCGCTGGCCGGACAGGTCGCAGGCGTGATCAACAATGTACATCTGCTGGAAGACAGTGTGCAGCGTGCAGTACAACTCGAAACTGCTGCTGAAATTGCCCGTGACATCAGCGGCTCCCTCAACCTGGATGAGCTTCTGATCAAGGCAGTCAATTTCATCCGCGAACGCTTCAGTTTCTACCACGCCGCAATATTTCTGCTGGATCTGCCCGGCGAATTTGCTGTGGTGCGCGAGGCTGCAGGCGAGGCAGGAGCGCAGTTCAAACGCTCCGGTTATAAGATCGCAGTCGGATCCAGATCTATCGTGGGCTACGTGAGCAGCCGCGGCGAAAAACTGGTCGTAAACGATACGGCCAAGGATGCAACCTACTATCCAAATCCGCTTCTGCCTGATACGCGTGCGGAAGCAGCCATTCCGCTTAAAGTTGGTGAGCGCATCCTGGGCATCCTCGATGTGCAGAGCACACATCCGTATGCCTTTTCAGAAGATAACCTCCGCAGCCTGCAAATCCTGGCAGATCAAATGGCTGTCGCCGTGGTCAACACAGAATTATTCGCTGAGACACAGGAACATCTCTCACAGCACCGCCTGCTCCATCACATCACGACAACTGCTGCATCTGGGACCACACTCGAAGAGGCACTCGAAGGTGCAGTCAACGGCTTGCAGGTCACACTGGGCGGCGACCGGGTGACCATCCTGCTGGTGGACAAGGTCAAAAAGGAGCTGGAAGTCATGGCCTCTGTTGGATACTCGGAGGATATTAGTAAGGCCAGTGTACCGATAGGGTCCGGCATCACCGGCTGGGTTGCCGCTCACAAACGTCCGCTACGTATCAACAATGTGACAGAGGACTCACGCTATATCCAGATCAGTTCCAATACGCGTTCCGAACTTGCCGTCCCCCTGATCTATCGCAACGAGCTGCTCGGCGTAATTAACGTCGAAAGCGAACAGCTCGATGCGTACACGGAAAACGATGAGGAAATGCTTGGAACGCTGGGTGGCAGTCTCGCTGCAATTATTGCCAATGCACGTCTGCTGGAGCAAATCCGCATGCAGGCCGAACGCGAACGTATCGTATATGAAGCCACCAGCAAGATCCGCCGGTCTACTGATGTACAATCCATTCTTACGACGACGGCCAGTGAGATCACGCGGATCGTCGGCGCGCGTCGCACGAAGATCCTGATCGCGCCAGAGAGCGCATCTCCCCCCAAAAGCGACGGATCATAGTTCTGGAAGACTCTTATGGGCCAAACTCACACGTTCCAATCCGAAAGAAACACGTCTGATCGAACCCGCCTGGTCTACAAGAGCTGGCGCGAAGGCTTTGCCACGCCTCTTTTGATCGGTGTTTTGATTATTGGCATCGTCGCGTTAATCCCGGCGTTGGTCGCCGCCAAGAACATTTACCTTCAGGCCGTCTTCGTACTGGTCTATTTGGCGGTTGGGGTGGTCACGTTTGCACGTGTTCCCTATTTCCTCCGAATGGGCGTGTTCCTTCTGACCCTTTATGCTCTCGGTCTCAGTGAATTGTTCTCCACTGGCATTCTCGGTGACGGCGTTTTCTTCTTTCTGGCATTCGTCGCCCTGGCTACCATGATGCTTTCCCCGCGGGTAGGCATTGCTGCCATCACACTGAGCCTGGTCACGTTCGTGGTCATGGGGATTCTCATCCAAACCGGAACCGTTTCCACGATCCAGGCGAATGCCCTTCCCGCGCAAGTATTCGACTGGTTAAGTGCCGGGGCAACAACGCTGCTCTTCGGAGGAAGTATCATCCTCGGCTTCAGACGGCTCGAGGTCGAATTCTCCGAGACACAGCAACAGATAGACCAGACCCTGGAAGCTCTGCAACACGAACGCAACAACCTTGAACAAAACGTCTCAGACCGGACGCGACAATTGCGGCAGGTCAATGAGATTTCCCGGGCCCTGAGCTCCATCCTTGTACCCCAGGAACTGCTCTCACGCGCAGTACAGATGATCGCAAGCGAGTTTGACTGTTATTTTACGGCGATATTCATGCTTGATAACATCACCCAGTGGGCAGAACTCAAAGAAGCCACAGGGGATGCGGGACGGACACTGCGCGAGAACAAATATAGACTGGATGCCAATGGGAAGAGCATTGTTGCCGCTGCAATTCAAACACGGCAGCCTCGCATCGCCCTGGACACCGGAGATGAACCGGTCCGATTTGATAATCCAATCCTTCGCTATACCCGCTCCGAGGTCGTTCTACCTTTGATCCTTGGAGATCGCGTGGTCGGCGCACTGGACATGCAATCCACCAAAGGTTCGGCCTTCCGCCTTCAGGATCTGGATGCTCTGCAAAACCTGGCAAACCAGATCGCCATCGCGCTTGATAACGCCCGCCTCTTTGGCGAAGCGCAACAGAGTTTGCTGGAAATGCGTGCCACACAGCGGCAGTACCTCGAAAATGCGTGGACCACGCTTGCCGAGGAACAGGATCTTGAGTATCAGCTTGGCGACGGCGAGATCACCGATCAAACCAGGGAAATCCAGGTTCCCCTTGCGTTGAGGGATCAAATTATTGGTCAGATCCAGATGGCAACCAATGAAGAGTGGACACCCGAGCAGCGGAGCCTGATCGAGTCCATCGCAACTCAGGCCGCGCTGGCCCTTGAAAATGCCAGGCTGGTGGAAGAAAGCCAGTCCACCGCAGCACGTGAAAAACTGGCTAATGAAATCACTTCGAAAATCTGGTCGTCCACCAGCGTGGATGCTATCATGCAAACTGCTGTGCGTGAGTTGGGTCGTGCGCTCGATGTCACAGAAGCCACGATTGAAATCAAGATGGAGGAATGAAGTCCATGCCACAATTTCCTCCTAACCTGCAAGCGGATACGATCTCTGCAGCAGAGGCGCACTCATGGCGCGAATCCTTCCTGCACAGGGTATTGATCGGAGCAGTGATCCTGGGTTTCCTGGCCATTCTCAGTACTCTTCTTTTTCCCCTCAACCTTGTACTTTTGAGTGTGTATGTTGTTGCATACCTCCTGGTGATTGCCGCGGCCTTCGTAAAGATGTCTTATTCCCTCAGAGCTGGCATTCTCCTGTTCATCCTTTACGGCATCGGCCTCAACAACCTGGTAGTGTTTGGAATTGGCGCCGGCTCAGCCCGCCTGTTTTTTCTGAGTCTGATTGTATTTGCCAGCCTTTTGGTCTCTGTACGTACATCCATTTACATGTTCGCTGTCTCCGTGGCCACAATCCTCGTGATTGGATGGCTTACGTTGAGCGGCATCCTGCCGTCTCCTTCATCCGAGACCCCGGGACTGTGGGTGACAAGCGGCGCCACCTTCCTGCTTCTATCCGTAACGCTCATCCTCGCGCTTAATTCATTTCAGGTTCAGTTTGACCGCGCCCAGGAGCGAAGTTCAGTTGCGATTTCCAGTTTGCAGATGGAACGTGCTCAACTGGAAGGCAGGATTGCGCTGCGCACACAAGAACTGGAGCAGAAGACTTCACAACTGCGCGGGTCAACGTCCATTGCGCGTGTGGCCTCGCAGCTCGAAGACATCAATGACCTGATGGATACCGTGGTCAAGCTGACTGCGGAGCGGTTCAAGCTTCACCACGCAGGCATTTTCCTGCTGGATGATCGCAGGAAAACTGCCTTCCTGCAAGCTGCCTCCTCTGAAACGGGCAAGGAATTGATCGCGAGGGGCTATCGGGTGGAGGTTGACCGGCGAAGCGCGATCAACGTTGTGGTGGAACAGGCGCGTCCCTACATCATATCTACCACCGGCGATTCGCTGATCAATCGAGACACGGATTTTCCTGAGACACGCTCGAGGCTGACGCTGCCCTTGATCGCCCGCGGTGTTGTGATCGGCTTGTTGGATCTGCATTCGCAACAGGAGCAGGCTTTCGGTCAGGAGGACGCGGAAATCCTCCAAGCCCTGACTGATCTGGTCGCGATCTCCATCGAGAATGTCCGCTTAATGAACGATACGCGTGCGCTCATAACGCAGTTGGAGACATTGACATCTTATCAATCACATGAAGCCTGGCTGCAATATTCGAGCCGACGCGCATCAGCTTACCAGTACACCCCCTCCGGTATTCGCCCACTCTATGATCTGCCCGAAGAACGGGAGGCTGCCGGGCTGCAAGTCCCGGTTACACTCCGCGGCCAGAACATTGGCAAGATCACTCTGCGGCGCAAGGACAATACAGCCCGATGGAATGAGCGTGAGCGCGAACTGGTGGAAAAGCTTGCATCTCAGGTGGCGCTTGCACTTGATAACAGCCGCCTCGTGGAAGAAGCGCAGAAAAGTGCACAGCGAGATCAGTTGATCGCGAAGGTATCCAGCCGCGTGCGCGAAACCCTGGATGTGGATGCAGTGGTCAAGACCGCCGCAGTTGAACTGCGAAGGATCTTTGACCTAAAAGAAGCAGAAGTCAGCGTTGGTTCGATGACGGCCGCGCCCATGCCCATGACCGGTTCCTTGGTTGGCAAAACAACGCGTCGTCCAAAACCAAATTGAGTTCCGTATTCGAAAGCCTGGCTTATGAGAACCGATGAAACCACCTTCAACTTAGCATCCGAGCAGAATACGCGAATTGCGATCACAGCATCCATCGTGCTCTCGATTGCTGTTCTGAGTCTGAGCAGTCTGCTTACACCTGAGGTTCTGGAGACTCCGCGTTCGACAGCAACGCTGGTTGAGATCCTGGTCGTTTTTGGGCAGGTTCTCACCATCATTTCGGGCATTGCGCTGATTTACCGAGGAAGCCTGGAGCAAGGCGCCTGGCGAATATTCTATTCATTTCTCGTAACGGGCATTTTCCGAGTTCTCGTACGTGAATCGATCGGCATCCCTCTCGGTTTCATTACCGCCATCGTTGTCTCAACGACAGGCTATCTGGCGCTGCCAGCTCGTAATGCAAGCCGGGTCGCCTTGCTTGGCTATGGCGTCGGCGGTGCGATTGTTCTCTTTGATATCTATGGGGCAAACTTCTATGGACGCCAGCCGACTTCAGAAGCGCTGGCCGCAGCTACAAGGAACCTGGCAATCCTTATTTTTTTCGTTGAGATGATCGTGCTGATCGCGCACCGCCGCACGCTGAGCTTCGCATCCAAGATCGCAAGCTACTATTCCTTGCTCTCACTGGTTTCCGTGATCGTCGTCGTCTTTTCCAGTATTCAAGTGCTGCAGGCACAGGTTGCCAGCGGAAATGATGTAACCGGCTTCGCGGCGCTGGCGCTCATTATCCTTCAACGCAGGATGGTCATTACAGGCGTGCTGGTCTCTCTACTCGGAGCAGTCCTCGGTGTGATGATCGCTCGCACTCTGACCGATCCCCTGCGCCGCCTCTCCAAGACCACGTCAGACCTTGAGAAGGGGCATCTCGAAGCCCGCGCCACCGGTTTTGCCGAAGACGAGATCGGCGAAGTTGCAACTGCGTTCAATCATATGGCCGACTCGCTCAAGGGGCTTTTTGGTCAATTGGAGAGTCGCGTGGAAGAACGGACGCGGGATTTACAGCGGCGTGCGGTTGAACTTCAGGCCGCGGCAGAGATCGGCCGCGCGGCAACGACCCTGCGCGATCTGGATAGTCTGCTCGAGCGTAGTGTGCAATTGATCACGGAACGCTTCGGGTTTTATCACGCAGGTATATTCCTGGTTGATCAGGCCGGTGAGTACGCTGTACTGCACGCGGCAAGCAGTGAAGGCGGGCAGAGAATGCTGACACTGGGGCATCGCTTGAAGATCGGCGAAACTGGCATCGTCGGCTACGTTACACAGACTGGAAAGGCTCGCATCGCCCTGGACGTTGGGCAGGATGCCGTATACTTTGACAATCCCCACCTCCCCGGTACCCACTCTGAGATGGCACTTCCCCTCATCGCAGCAGGACAGATCCTCGGCGCCCTGGATGTTCAAAGCACAGAGAAAGAAGCTTTCCAAGAGGATGACATTTCCACATTACAGATCCTCGCAGACCAGCTTACCATTGCCATCCAGAACGCCAGGCTGTTCGGGGAGACACAGGCTGCGCTCGAGACCACCCGCGTCGCCTATGGTAACCTGAGTCGTAACGCATGGGGCAAGATCATCAGGCATCGCCCGCGTGTAAGTTACATTGCGGCCGGCCCGGGCAGCGTTCAGGTCAATAATACGGCGCCCACCACGGATGTGGTTCGCACCGTTGAAACCGGGGATGTGATCCTCAGCACCGATGGGCACACGATCGGCATACCGATCAAAATCCGCGGTCAGTCAATTGGCGCCCTGAGACTGAAAAAGCAGGATTCGTCAAGCAGTTGGTCGCACGATGAAATAACGCTCGCCATCGCACTGTCCGAACAGTTGAGCGGTGCCCTGGAAAGCGCGCGTCTCTACAAAGAATCACAGGAACGCGCCGCGCGCGAAACGCTGGTCTCAGATATTTCAGCTCATATCACAGCCTTGCCTCGCGTCGACACCATTCTGCGCGAAACGGTTCAGGAATTGGGGCAAACCTTTGGCAACGCGGCAGTGACGTTTCAGTTGTTGGAAACGCCCGATGTAACTGACCCAATCCAGGGTCCTGCCAACGGGAGCGACCCGGTTCCCTCCAACGGAAAGGACAAAGGATAAACAGCATGTTCAATGCGAATATGAGATTCCTGCGTCCATTCAGAACAGAAACACAGGCTTACGCTCTTTATGGTGGCCTGTTCGGATTGACTTTCCCGATTGCCGGTACACTTCTGCAAATGATCATTAGTGGAACAGCTCTAAGTGTGAACAGCTTCATCAAGGTCCAACTTAGCGAACCGATCCTCTGGATTGTTGATACTGCACCGATCATCCTCGGCCTGTTTGCCGCTCTTGCCGGAAGACGGCAGGATCGCCTCCTGGAACTGAACGAACGTCTTAATGCGCGCGATCAGGAACTCGAAAGTACGCAATTGAGTCTTGAGCAGCACGTACGGGAGCGCACCCGCGAATTTCAGATCGCCAGTGAGCAGGCGGAAAAGCGCGCCTCACAACTCCAGGCCATCGCCGAGATATCTCACTCCATTGCTCTCACCCAGAACCTGGATGAACTTTTCCCGCTCATCACCCGGTCCATCAGCCAGCGTTTGGGTTTTTACCATACAGGCATCTTTCTGCTGGACGAATCGCATGAATACGCCGTCCTCGTGGCTGCGAACAGTGATGGCGGACAAAGAATGCTCAAACGTGGGCACAAGCTCAAGGCGGGGGGGACAGGCATAGTAGGCTATGTTGCACAGGCCGGGCGTGCGCGCGTCGCACTTGAAACGGAAAATGATCTGTTGTTCTTCAACAATCCCGATCTTCCAAGAACGCGCGCTGAAATCGCCTTACCGCTCAATGCCGGTGGCCAATTGATTGGCGTACTTGACGTGCAAAGTGAACAGCCCTCAGCATTTCGCAAGGAGGATATCGACACGCTGAATACACTGGCCAGCCAGGTAGCAATTGTGATTCAGAACGCCCGTCTTTTTGAAGAGGCCCGCTCTGCGTTGGAGACTTATGTCCGGGCTGGTCAACGTGGATGGCTGGAACATGTTGAAAACAAAGTTCCGGGTTATTCCTATCTACCAGACGGGACTTTGGCAGTGCCTCCAGAGCAAAAGCAGGAGCAGATTCGGAATCTACTCGCAGCCAGCCAGACCCTGGTGTTGGATTCCGCTACTGACGGCACGGCCCCCACCCTTGCAATCCCCGTTAAAGTCCGCGACCAGGTACTGGGCATGATCCACATCGAAGCGCGTGAAGGGAATCGGAAGTGGTCCGATGATGAAATCGCCATGGTTAAATCCATTTCTGAGCGAACGGCGCTCGCGCTGGAAAATGCCCGACTCTTTGAGGAGACCTCCCGCCGGGCCGAACGAGAACGAATCATATCGGAGGTCACCACGCGGATCAGTGAATCCAACAATTTCGACCACATCCTGCAAACTACAATTCAGGAGCTTGGTCGTTCGCTTGGCGCGACGCGCACGTTTATCCAGCTGCAAACATCGGCCATAGATGGCAGTTATCCTTCTGCAGAGAAACCCGGGCAGGTCTAATCGGAGTGCATCATGAACAGATGGAATGACATTGATTTGCAGCCCGGCAGCGAGGATCCATCATTTAAGAGATTGGTCATCACCATCCTGGTGATCCTGGGGGGTCTTCTTCTCGCAACGGTCGTGTTTGATCTTGTAACTTATGAGCCAAATAGGATCATTCTCCTGGTGGCCGCTGCATTTGTATTCGGCGCGATGGTGCTTGCAATCAGAGGCATATTGCTTCCGGCGCGGATCCTTATTCCTTTTGTACTCTATATCGCGCTGGTGGTCGTCAATGTTTTTGGCAACGGTAATGGAATTTTCGACAGCGCGATGATCGGTCTCGCCAGTGTCGTCATTCTCGCTGGCCTGTTCCTTGGCAAGCGGGGCGCTCTGTCCTTCGGTATTCTGGTTACCACGACCATATTCCTCATGGGGCTATTGGATGCACTGGGCATTTACAATCCGAAGCGCCCCACGAGTGCGAGCCCGGCTGATATCGCCGCCATTGTCTTCGTGGCGATAGCCAATAGCAGCCTGATCTACCTGTTCATCCAGAGGCTGACTGAAATAGCGAGCCGCGCCCGTCACAATGAGGAGCTGCAAGTTGCGGCAAATCGCGATTTGAAAGAGTTGCAGACATCGCTCGAGGAAAGAGTTGTACAGCGTACTAGTGACCTGGAGAGGCGTTCTGTCGAGTTTGCGACAATAGCTGAGCTTACGCGAAACATCATAACCATTCGAGATCTGGGTACCATGCTCAACCTAGCAGCGGATCTCATCCGGCAGCGCCTTGGTTATTACCACGTCGGTATCTTCCTTGTGGACGAGCGGAGCGAGTATGCCGTCCTGCGCGCGGCCAGTAGTGAAGCCGCGAAAAGTATGTTGGATAGCCACCATAAGCTGAAGATTGGTGAAGTTGGTCTCGTGGGTTACGTGGCCAGCACCAGCGTGCCACGTATCGCGCTCGATGTAGGAGCCGATGCAGTGCACTTCAAGAATCCATTTTTGCCGGAAACGCGTTCCGAGATCGCTCTTCCCCTGAGGAGTCGATCCTTCACAATTGGTGTGCTCGATATCCAGGCAAAGGAAGCATCGGCATTTAGCGAAGAGAATATTCAAACTCTGCAACTGCTGGCAGATCAGTTGGTCTCTGCAATTGAAAACGCGCAACTCGTAGATCGCGCTGAAGCAACACTTAAAGAGCTTAACGCCACCTATCAGGCGCAAACACGCAAAGCATGGCAAAAATCCATTCAGGAATACAGTCATGCGGCGCTTGAATATGATGGGCTGCAGATGAAGCCAGTCCCTCATCATTTACCAGATGATGCTCTGGAACAACTGGAACATGGCAAAGCCGTCGTGCTGCATGGAAGCAATTTGACTAACAACGGAGATAATACTCACCGCAGTTCGAATACCCTGGTTGTGCCGCTGATGGTCTTGAATCAGATGATAGGGGTCATTGGCCTGGAACAGGATGAACCGGATCATACCTGGACGGTGGAAGAGATTGCAGTCGCGGAGGCTGCTGCGAGTCGTACTGCCATCGCACTCGAGAACGCACGTCTCCTGCAGGATGCTCAAACACGTGCAGCGAAAGAACAGACTATCGGTGAAATTTCTGCCAGGATCGGCAGCCTGATCGATCTCGATTCCATCATTCAAACCACCATTCAGGAATTGGGACGCAACGTTCCCGATGCTGAGGTTGCTATTCAGCTTGGCGTCAATAAATAGCTGGCTCTTACCGGAGCGTACCTGGAGATCTCATGCGCACAACAAATCTATCTGACATAAAAACCAGTAGTCCCCCCACGAACCACAGGGAGCGACTCATTTCGCCAGGATGGATGGGCTTGATCTTTGCAGCGTCGATATTCACTGTTGAACTCCTGATCATGATCGTCTTCCTGATTCTGCCGCCTCTTCCGCCTCTTATTGAGCCCATTGTCGATTCCACGTCACTCATTGTACTAATTGCTCCAGTCCTGTATTTTTTCTCATACCGGCCGCTCACCAGAGCGATCGCTGAGCGCAACGAAGTCATCGAAGAAAATCTTGAGTTGAATCGAACCTTGAGCAGACAGGTCGCTGAGCGTACACAGGAATTGACGCAGCGCGCCAACGAAATGGAGCGACTCTCTGAAGTAAGTGCCCGGCGTGCCGGTCAATTTGCGGCCATCGGGCAAATCGCACGAGCAATCGCCTCGTTCGAGGAACTGGACACGCTTCTGCCGCGCATCACTCAGTTGGTCAGCCAACAGTTCGGCTTTTATCATGTGGGTATATTTCTCAACGATGACAGTAACCAATATGCGGTGCTCAGTGCTGCAAACAGTGAAGGTGGAAAACACATGCTGGCCCGCGGCCATCAATTGAGAGTCGGCGCGGAAGGAATTGTAGGTTATGTCACTGGAACCGGCCGTCCACGTGTTGCCTTGGACACAGGCGTTGATGCGGTGTTCTTCAACAATCCAGACCTGCCCAGGACACGTTCCGAGATGGCCTTGCCACTTACGATTGCCGGGAAGGTGATTGGCGCGCTGGACGTTCAAAGCACCGAATCCAACGCCTTTGGACAGGACGATATTGAGGTTCTTGCCACGCTGGCAGACCAGATCTCGATTGCCATCCAGAACGCCCGCTCCTTTGTCGAGACCAAAAGGCTGCTCAATGAATCCCGAAGCATCCTTGGCGAATATATCACTGAGTCATGGAAGGTTTTCAAACCAGAGAGCCTGACGACCGGCTACAAAAAGGTGGGGATTGCCATAAAGCCCCTTCAACAAAGCCTCGACGGTGAACACATCCATGAAGCGGTCAGGGAGAGCAAGACGGTTTCAACCCCTACGCAACTGGCAATCCCCATTCGTTTACGGGGGGATGTAATTGGCGTCATGAGCCTGAATATCCCTGAGGGCA
Source organism: Chloroflexota bacterium (assembly GCA_029782225.1). Lineage (GTDB taxonomy): Bacteria > Chloroflexota > Anaerolineae > Anaerolineales > Villigracilaceae > JAKOVF01. Next base: position 33,830 of record JAKOVF010000178.1, read on the forward strand.
GGCAGTGGAGCGCAAACGAAGTGAGTATCGCGGAGGCCGTGGCGGAGCGCCTGTCCCTCGCTGTGGAAACTGCCACATTGATCAAGGCCACCCAGCACCGTGCAAACATCGAACGTGTTACAGCCGATATTACTGGCCGGATCAGCACCTCCGCAAATTTGGAGACCATTCTTCAGACCGCCGCCCAAGAGTTGAACCGCGCGCTGGGAGGCTCTGATGTGCTTGTTCAGATCGAACCGGTTTCCCTGAAATTAAGCACCTCTGGATAGTTGAGAAGATGATGGCAAATTTGCCCTCCAGAAACAAAGGGTACTCCTCATGAAGAACTCATCACGCCAACGCCCTCAGCCTCTTGCATGGCTCCGTTCGCGGCCTTTCAGCCTGCGCAGCAAGCTGATTGTGGGCAATATGCTGATTACATTCATAGCCATTATGGCGATGGGTTACTATGTGTATTACCGCACACAGGAAACCAACCGATATCTAACAACACAACTTGATCAAGCCGTTCGTCAGAAAGCAGAGGAGAAACTTTCAACTGTAGTCAACGAGCGAGCCACACAATTGGATACTTTCTTCTCTGACAAGGATCGAGACCTCAACTTCATCGGTTCCACAATACACAACTTGCTCTCAAGGGAGTATCTCCTGGATAGTGGCACCTACTGGGATGCCAAGACATCATTGAACCGCATCTCTGCCGGAAGCTGGGATAATGCCAACACCGATACGGCGTCTGTCTTCGTGCCAGGAAATGTGGAGCTTACTCCATCGCTGGTATCAGAGCTGAATACAGTCATCCAGACCGACGCGACAATTCCGCATTTACTGGAAGTGAATCCTGAGATCATTGCAATCTACTTTGGCGGTACCTTAAAGGAAACTGTTTATTATCCCAATATTGATCTTGCAAATGTGGTTCCCTCAGACTTCGATGTGACTTCACGTCCCTGGTTTACTGCTGCCGCCCCAAAAGAGGATCCCTCACGCGCCGTGGTCTGGTCAGCCCCCTATCAAGATGCTGCGCTGCATGGGCTTGTAATCACGGCGAGTATCCCCGTTTATGATGGTCGGGGAGTGTTCCGCGGCGTGGCTGCCATGGATATTCAGCTGAATACCATCACTGACATCGTGTCAAACATAACCATTGGAAGCACCGGTTATGCGTTCCTCGTTGACACCGATGACCGGCTGATTGCCTTCCCTGCGGCTGGCTATAACGATTTTCAGACCACTCCCGAAGCACTGCCCCTCGGCGAAATTGTGGACCAACAAAAACTCCCAGGGCTCTCCCATGAGTTTTTTGATCTCATTACAAAATCGTCTTCAGGGCAGAGCGGTCTCACGACTCTGACAATCGGCGGCGTGGAACGCTTCGTTGCATATAGACCCATTGGCGGAGTCGGTTACGGGCTGGTCCTGATCGTACCTTCTCAGGAAATGCTGACAGAAAGCATCGCTACCAGGCAACAGATCGCCCAGGAAACCCAAAGAACTATCTTTATCAGCCTGCTGCTGGTTTCCCTGTTACTAATCGGAGCCTCCGTGGCTTCAATTGGATTGGCTAACGCATTGACAGCACCTCTCCGCGGACTTACCGAGACGGCGACGAAAGTGACGGCTGGTGATCTGGAGGCTCAAGCCGATGTCCACACTCACGACGAAATCGGAACGCTGGCAAGAACGCTCAACACAATGACGTCAAGCCTGCGAAGCTCGATTCAATCACTTGAACAGCGGGTGGCCGAGCGCACTGCCGACTTGGAGACTGCACGCCTTATCAGTGAAAAACGCGTTCAGGATCTGGAAACCATCGCTGAAATCTCCAGTGTCGTGACAACAGAGCAAAAAATTGAAACCTTGCTCCCACTCATTACCCGCCTCGTCAGCCAGCGCTTCGACTTCTATCACGTTGGCATTTTCCTGCTTGATGTGACAAGGCAGTATGCTGTGCTTCACGCTGCGAATAGTGAAGGTGGGCAAAGGATGCTGGCGCGCAGGCACAAGTTGGAGGTTGCCTCGACAAGCATCGTGGGTTATGTTGCCAATTCTGGCCAGGCCCGCATCGCTCTGGACGTTGGAACGGATGCGGTCTTCTTCGACAATCCCGATCTCCCGAATACGCGCTCCGAGATGGCCTTGCCGCTCATCAGCCGTGGTCTCACGATCGGCGCTTTGGATGTTCAAAGTGACAAGCCCGGCGCATTCACACAAATGGATGCCCAGACCCTTGGTATTCTCGCAGACCAGATTGCAACTGCCATCGAAAATGCCCGCCTCTTTGAACAGGCGCAACAGGCTCTCAATGAATCGCAGGCTCTCTACAGTAACGTTGCGCAAGAAAGCTGGAGGGCCTTTGCAGAAGAGGAATCCGTACTTGGCTATCGTCAGACCCTGGCAGGCGGAAACCGGTTGAGCGCGCCTATTGAAACTGACGAAATCCGTGATGCAATGAATCGTGGAAGTGTTCTTGTTTTACAGCCTGATGAAAAGAGAGACGGGCCAGAGATCATCGTCCCCGTCAAACTGCGGGGACAGGTCATTGGCACAATTCGGGCAAAATCACCGGTCCGGGATCGGCCGTGGTCACAGGATGAGATCAGCCTCGCCCAGGCCGTTGCTGACCGTCTCTCCCTTGCTCTGGAAAATGCACGCCTGATCCAGGATTCACAGCGACAGGCGCTCAAGGAACAGACGATCAGTGAGGTGACGGCCAAGATCGGCTCCTCGATTGATATGCGAAACGTTCTACAGACGGCAGTGGAAGAACTGGGTCGAACCATCCCAGGTTCGGAAGTGATCATCCGCTTCGATTCTCGAAACGGCAAGGACAAGTGAGAGGAAAAATGCAAAACAGGTTCCTGGAGCTTCTCACAAGATCAGACATGGACGAAGCTGAGAAAGCGGCGGCCATCACGACTCTTCGTACGCTCGTCCTGATCAGCGTCCTTGGGAGTGCGGCGGCGCTAATCAGCGCCCTGCTGGGTGCTTTTGTACTTGATCTGAGACTGCCGATTGCCGCTATTTTCATCATCGCGCTGACCTGCTATCTCCTGCTCTTTAAAGGCTGGCTGCTTCCCAGTCAGATATTCCTGCCGTCCGCCTTGCTGTTAGGCATCACCTACATTGCCGCTACCACATATGGTCTGCATGATGAAAGCATCATCGCATATGCCTTTGTGGTAGTCCTGGCACAATTGACACTGGGCCAGAGAGCGGCGTTCATCTTCACTGGTCTGGTTATCGTCTCGGTCTTCGGAATCGGGCTTGCGGAGATCAATGGGCTGATTGTCTCGCCCACGAGCAAGCTCACTTCCGTAGGGAGTCCCATCATCATATCGATTATGGTCCTGGCAACTGCCTTTGCACAGCGAACTCTCGCCAACCTGCTTAATCAAAGCGCACGCCGCGCGCGGGAGAATGAACAGAAACAGAAGGACATCAATACCCAGCTCCAGGCACTCCAAAACGATCTGGAAAGACGCGTTGTCGAGCGCACCCTTGAATTTGAAGAGGCCAATCAACGCAGTGAGCGCCGCGCCAGCCAATTCAGGGCCATTACCGAGGTGTCGCGTGAAATCGCATTGACTCAGAACCTGGAGGAGCTCCTACCGAAAATCACGGACGTGGTGAGTCGACTGTTTAGCTTCTACCATACCGGTATCTTCCTGAGTGATGTCAACGACCAGTATGCCGTGCTACGGGCTGCAAACAGCGAGGGCGGAAAGAGAATGCTCAAGCGCGGGCATAAACTAAGAATTGGTGAGCAAGGCATTGTGGGTTATGTAACCAGCACTGGCCAGCCGCGCATCTCACTGGATGTTGGTGCGGACGCGGTCTACTTCAATAACCCCGACCTGCCGAAGACTCGGTCAGAATGCGCCCTGCCCCTGAAGATCACAGGCAGGATCGTGGGAGCGCTGGATGTTCAAAGCACAGAAGCGAATGCTTTTTCGGCTGATGATATCGAAGTACTCAGTATTCTGGCAGATCAGATAAGCCTCGTAATCCAAAATGCTCGCTTATTTGAGCAGACACAGAAATCATTGAACGAGGCAGAGGCTGTCCATCGCCAGTATCTACGCGAGACCTGGTCGCGTTTGCCGCAGGAACAGAAGCTCCTCGGTTTCCGCTATGATGCAGGCGGGGCTGTTCCCCTCGACGAGGGTACAGCCCACACGAAGAATGCAAGTCAGATTTCTAACCTCAGCAGCCAGAAGCGCGATGTTTCCGTACCGGTAATCTTGCGCGGTGAAAAGATCGGCGAGCTATCTGTTCAAGTCCCTAAAGGTACACGGATTAAGGCCGACCAGATGGATCTGATCAAGGCAGTGGCGGAGCGCGTTGCGCTTTCCATCGAAAATGCCCGGCTGTTCGAAGAGACAACCAAACGTGCGGAACGTGAGCGGCTGGTATCGAATATCACGACCAAGATACGCGGTACGAACGATCCACAGGATATGCTTCGAACAGCCATGGAAGAGTTACAGAAAGCTCTGGGCGCAACACGAGTGGAGATCATCCCACATAAATCATCCCTGGATTCTGATAAGTAGTGGATAGGCGAGGATACCCATGACACATATTATTGCTGTATCAAATGAAAAAGGTGGGGTCGCAAAAACCACCACTACGCTCTCGCTGGGCGCAGCCCTCAGTGAAATCGGCCAACGTGTCCTCTTGATTGACCTGGACGCGCAGGCCAACCTGACCCTGGCGTTGGGCCTGGAACCGGGTGAAAGCGACCACACTTCGAGCAACGTTCTGATCGAAGCTGCGCCCTTGATGAGCGCGCGCCGCTCGACTGACAATGAGCGTCTCGACCTGATCCCCTCCAATTCCCGTATTGAGACAGCCGAGCAGTTTCTCCCAGTGCGAACCGGTTATACAACGACGCTCCGTCGATCAATTCAGGCAGCTGGGATCGCCAACCAATACGATTACATCCTCATGGATTGTCCGCCTGCGCTGGGTGCAATTACGCTGAATGCACTGAGTGCGGCTAATCTGCTCCTCATCCCCACCCAAGCAGAATATTTTTCGGCCTATGCCTTGCGCAATATGATGGGACTCATCCGCCGCGTCCGTGACGAAAACAACCCGGACCTGGCGTACCGTATCCTCGTAACGATGTTCGACCGCCGCAACCGGACCCACCGCAATATCCACGACCAATTGAGGTCAACATTCTCTGACGGCGTTTTCAATACTGTCATAGAGATAGACACAAAACTTCGCGAAAGCCCGATAGCCGGGCTTCCGATTACCAGGTACAAACCCGGCACGCGCGGCGCCCTTCAATATCGCGTCCTTGCCCAGGAGTTAATGGAATATGCCAAAGAAACAGAAGATAGACAAGCGGCTTAATCAACTCTTCAAGGACATCCAGCCCGAAGAGGCTCCGTCGAAGCGGGTCCGGCCAAAGGTCGAGCAAGAGGCGCCGGCACCGATGACGGAGACTCCCGTTCCGCCGGTGGTCAGTCCCGAGCCACAGCGTGTTCCGGCTGAGTTGATTTCGACACCCAAAACGATTAGGCGTCAGGCTTCTGCAGCACCTGTGGTCCAGGTCTCAACAGCCGACGCAAGTCAGGGCGCGTCCCGCCTTGCTCTGAGCTTCCAGGCCGGACAGCAGGATTGGGCAACTTTGCAGGTTGTGGATGAGACAACGGCGCGTGCCTGGAGCGAAGATGAGCAACTCCTGGTCAAACAGGTCGCCGACCAGCTTTCCCTGGCGTTGGAAAATGCGCGGTTGTTTCAGGAGACGCAGGAACGCGCCGTCGAGCTTTCGAAACGGGCAGCCCAACTAAAAGCGGTGGCTGATATCAGCGCGGCGATTTCCGTCATTTTGAATCTGGATGAGGTGCTCCAAACTTCAGTTGATCTAATCCGCCAGCGCTTTGGTCTTTACCATTGCCATATCTTCATGCCAACGGAGGATGGAAAAACGTTGAGCGTCCAGGCCTGCGGATGGGAAACAGATGAGCAACGCGCAGGCATCCACGGGGCGAGAGTCATCGAGATAAGTCAGGATGTTTCAATCGTGGCGCGCGCGGCGCGCACGCGCCGCGCAGTGATCGTCAACGATGTGGAACGCGCCGCGGATTGGCTTCCAAATCCTTATCTGCCCCGAGTGAAATCTGAAATGGCTATTCCAGTGGTCACTGGCGACAGGCTGCTGGGTGTTTTGAATGTCCATTCCGATCAACTCAATTTCTTCACCGAAGAAGATATTTCCATCCAGACGACTCTGGCGACTCAAATCGCCAGCGCTATCGAGAATGCCCGCCTGTTCCAGGAGACACAGCAGCTCAACCAGGCAATCCAATCCAGTAACGATGCGATTGTGACGACCGATCTCAACGGCGTCATCCGACAGGTCAATCGAGCCTTCACGGTCATTACAGGCTACCAGCCGGAAGAAGCGATAGCCAAGACTCCACGCATCCTGAAAAGCGGCTTGCAGTCAGCCGAGTTCTACCAGCAGATGTGGGCAACCATCACCAGCGGGGAAATCTGGCACAGTGAATTGGTGAACAAACGGAAGGATGGCACCCTCTATACAGTGGACCAGACCATTCTGCCCGTGCGCGACCGGGAAGGCAAGCTGCTCGGTTTCCTCTCAACAGAACGTGACATTACGGAAAGAAAGCTGGCCGATGAAGCGCTGCGACGAAGTGAGGCGGAATTATCCAATGCAACCAGAATTGCCCGCCTGGCAAACTGGGAATACGACTTTGTCAATGACATATTCACCTTCAACGATCAGTTCTATGAGCTTTTACATACAACTGCTGAGCGTGAGGGCGGCTATACCATGTCTGCCGCCCAGTATGCCCAACGCTTCGTTTACCCCGACGATGCAGCGATGGTTGGCGCTGAAATCCAAAAGGCAGTTGAGACAAGCGATCCCAACTACAGTGCTCAGCTTGATCACCGCATCCTCTTTGCCGATGGGGGTATCGGGTACATTACGGTCCGTTTCCGTATCGAGAAGGATGCTCAGGGCCGCACGGTCCGATCGCTTGGGGCCAATCAGGACATCACGGAAAGCAAACGGGCGCAGGAAGCTCTTGCGCGCTCAGAAGCAGACCTGCGGGCGTTGTTCGCAGCAATGCAAGATGTCGTGCTGGTTGTGGACAAGGATGCCCGTTACCTCCGCATTGCACCGACCAATCCATCGCGCTTAGTTCGTCCGCCAGATGAGTTGCTCGGCCGATTAATGGAAGAATTCATTGACGCGGAAACAACTGCTCGCTTTAAAGCCGCTATCAAAAGCACGCTGGAAACCGGTGAGACAACCCAGATTGAATATGAATTGCCGGTTGGGGATGAGAAATACTGGTTCCTGGCCAGCCTCTCAAAGTTGAACGAAGAGAACGTCTTCTGGGTCGCGCGTGACATCACAGAACGCAAAAAGGCAGAAGAAGACCTCACCCGCTTCAAATTAGGCATTGAAAACTCCGGTGATGCGGTCTTTATGACCAACATTAAAGGCGAAATTATCTACGCCAATCCGGCTTTTGAGGCAGTTTATGGTCACAAGCCAGAGGATGTTATTGGTAAGACACCGCGAATTATTAAATCTGGACTTATTCCGCAAGAGCAATATGAAAACTTTTGGAGCACCCTGCTGTCCAAGCAAACCATTACGGGCGAGCTCATAAACAAGGCCAGGGATGGACACCTCGTTTCCATCGCAGGCACCAACAGTCCCATCCTGGATGAAAAGGGAAATATCCTGGGTTTCCTCGCCGTGCACCACGATATTTCGGGCCTGAAAAAAGTCGAGGAAGATCTTCAAAAACGGAATACATATCTTTCCGTCTCAGCAGAAATTGGACGCCTGGTCACATCCACATTGGATTTGAGCACGATCTTCTCGCGGACCGTGAGCCTGATCAAAGAACGATTCGGCTTCTACCACGCCGGTATTTTTATCGTGGAAGAGACAGGCTTCAACGCCGTCTTACGAGGGGCTACCGGGGACGCCGGCGCGGAGATGATGAAACGGACCCATACTCTTGCCGTGGGTTCAGAATCCATCGTTGGAAAAGTGACATCAGAGGGCACCCCCCTTATCGTCAACAACACAGATATACCATCAATTCACAGGAAGAACCCGCTGCTACCGGATACCAAAGCCGAAGCAGCAATCCCCTTGAAAGTCGGCAACCGCATCATCGGCGCACTTGATATCCAATCGCTCCAGGTCGATGCGTTCAAGGAGGACGAGATCGGAGTGCTCCAAACCCTGGCCGACCAGGTGGCCGTGGCAATCGACAATGCTCGATCCTTTGAGCTTTCACAACAGGCTGTGATGGAGATGCGAGAGATCGACCGTCTCAAGAGCCAGTTCCTCGCCAATATGAGCCATGAGCTGCGGACACCATTGAACTCCATTATCGGTTTCTCGCGCGTGATCTTGAAAGGCATTGATGGTCCCGTGACCGAACTGCAGCAGCAGGACCTCACAGCCATCTATAATTCCGGGCAACATCTGCTGGGTTTGATCAACAACATCCTCGATCTTTCCAAGATCCAGGCAGGAAAGATGGAATTGGCGTTCGACGATGTCAACATGGCAGATGTCACCAACAGCGTCCTTTCGACCATGAGCGGTCTGATCAAGGACAAGCCGATCACTTTGAGACGCAACATCCAGCCGAACTTGCCTACGGTCCGTGCCGATGCTATTCGCATCCGTCAGGTAATGATCAACCTGCTTTCAAATGCAGCCAAATTCACAGATGAAGGCGAGATCGTGGTCGATGTAGCAACTGAGCTGGGAGCCGGAAGTCGACCCGAAATCGTCGTCCGCGTGACCGATTCCGGACCTGGAATTGCACAGGAAGACCTCAGCAAACTCTTCCAACCCTTCTCGCAGGTGGACGATTCGCCCACCCGTAAGACCGGGGGCACCGGTTTAGGTCTTTCCATCTGCCAGCAACTGATCCAGATGCACGGTGGACGGATTGGCGTAAACAGCACTGTTGGGAAGGGAAGTACGTTCTACTTCGCCCTGCCACTTTCGCGCAGAGACAAAGACACAGAAGCATCGGGATCAAATGGCAAAGTGATCCTGGCAATTGATGACGACCCACAGGTCATTGGTCTGTACGAACGGTACCTGCAGCCGCAAGGATATCAGGTTATCTCGCTGACGGACCCCTCGCGCGCTGTGGAGCGCGTGCGCCAACTAAAGCCTTTTGCTGTCACCCTGGATATCATGATGCCGGGCATCGACGGATGGCAAGTCCTCAGCAGCCTCAAGTCCGATGCAGAGACACGCGATATTCCGGTGATTGTATGCAGCATCATCGAAGATCAGGAAAAGGGTTTCAGCCTGGGCGCGTCGGATTACCTCGTGAAACCAATCCTTGAGGAAGACCTGGTGGGCGCCCTCGATCGGCTGAATGCAGATGGGTCCATTCGTGAGGTACTCGTCATAGACGACAATCCCAATGACCTGCGCCTGATTGGAAAGATGCTGACGGATGATGGGCATTACAAACCCACCCTGGCCCAGGGCGGCCCTAGAGGCTGGGAAATCATTTCATCCAACACTCCACCAGACGCCGTGATCCTTGATCTCTTCATGCCGGAAATGGATGGGTTCCGTATTCTTGAGAATATGCGCGCTGATGCGAAGCTGCGCGATATCCCCGTCATCGTCATCAGCGGCATGGGACTGACTGTGGAACAACATCAGCAGCTGGAGGACTTCGGTCAACGCCTTCTGACAAAGGGAGCCTTCAACGAAAAGGAACTGTTCTCGACCATCCAGCGCTCGTTACAACGGGTGCCGAACAACTAGAAGTGAGGAGAACCAATCACTGTGTCTTTTGTTATCAAGTGCATTGATTGCGGTTACGCCGCTCAATATTATCCTACGTCAACCAACTGTCCGCGCTGCAACAGCCAGTGGCGGGAAGCAGTCTATGAGTACGATGAAATCGCAAAGACCTTCCTGACGCAGCTATCATCACGGCCGTTTAATCTGTGGCGCTATCAGGAATTGCTGCCAATTCGAAATCCTAATCTCATGCTGACGCTGGGCGAGGGCGGCTCTCCTTTGATCCGTGCCATTAATTTGGGGATGATGCTGGGTTGTCCCAATATTTATATCAAGGATGAACGTCAGGGCCCGACAGGCTCATTTAAGGATCGACAGGCTGCAGTCACGATCGCAGCGCTGAAGGAGGCGGGAATCACTGAAATGGTGGCAGCCTCCACCGGAAATGTCGCCATCTCCTATTCGGCTTATGCATCCCGGGCAGGAATGAAACTCTGGGCTTTTGTGACCAGTCTGGTTCCCGCTATGAAAATGCGCGAGATTGCCTTGTATGGTAGCCAGGTCATCAAGATCACCGGCTCCTACGACCAGTGCAAACAGGTGGCGCAGGAATTTGCCCGCCAGCGGGGACTCTATCAGGATATGGGCGCACGTACGACCACATCCATTGAGGCGATGAAGACCATCGCATTCGAGATCGCCGAGCAGTTGACTGCAGCACAAGGCCCAGGCGAAACTGCTCCCTGGCGCACGCCAGATTGGTACGTGCAGGCGATCAGTGGCGGTATGGGTCCATTGGGCGTCCACAAAGGCTTCCGCGAACTACAGCAGATGGGATTCATTGATCGCATCCCGGCGTTTGCTCCCATTCAAGCCGACGGGTGCTCCCCCATGGTGGACAGCTGGAAAAAAGGACTGGAGACAGCCGAGCCCGTGATATCCCCCAATACACACATCGAGACCCTTGCCACGGGCGATCCCGGACGCTCCTATCAACTGCTGCGGAAGATTGTCGATTCGAACAACGGTGTGTTCGAGAGCGTAACTGATGAGGAAGCGTTTCGAGCTATGCACGTTCTGGCAAAGATGGAAGGGATCTCTGCTGAGCCCGCCGCCGCCACCGCTTTTGCGGGTTTGTTCAAGCTGATCCGTGCGGGCATTATCAAGTCAACGGATACTGTCGTAGTTAATTGCACCGGGCACACAATGCCCGCTGAACAATACGTACTTGGTGATAACTGGTCACGTGATGTCAAGTTCCCCTCGCGTGACGAAACGCCTCAGGAGGGCCTGCTGGCTGCTCTGACACAAGTTGCGCCGGAACGCTTCCCGCGCGTGGCGATTGTAGAGGACACAGCTGAAGCACGTCGCTTGATCCGTCGCATCCTGCAATCGCAGGGCAATTTCACGATCATGGAAGCATCCAATGGCCGTGAAGGTCTGGAAATGATCCAACGCGAACTTCCGGACCTGATCATCCTCGATCTGATGATGCCCGAGATGGATGGCTTCGCCGTACTGGACACGCTTCGCTCGAAGCAGGAAACTGCTGCCATTCCCGTCATTGTTGCTACCGCCAAGGAACTGACACCGTCCGAAAAGAGCCGGCTTGGGGGACAGATCCAATCACTGATGCAAAAAGGTGATTTCCTCAACGATGAGTTCCTGGAAGAAGTAAAGGCTTTGATCAAATAGTTAACCCGGAAAGATCATCCTCCGGATGCGTTGGAAGAATTATGGCATCTAAAGGATGATATGTGACAATACTTGTATTCACCTTTGTCCTGGAAAGCTGAGTTCGGTGCATAGAAAACAAGCCGCAGGTATTCTGGCCGCATTTAGTTCGGCATTCTTCCTTGGCCTCGCGCCAGTCCTTGGCAAACTCGCAATTAGCCAGGGGTTCTCACCTCTCGCTGTGGTCGCGCTCCGGACGAGTCTCGCAGCCGGTGCATTGCTGGTGCTCGTCCTCATTTTCTATCGCCCATTCCTATATATTTTTCCGGTCGGCCTGATCGGATGCGCGCTGGCCGGTATCATCAATGGCCTGGGGTCCCTGCTATATTACCTGGCACTTGAGAGGCTGGATGCCAGTGTAGGACAGCTTCTGTATTCCCTCTATCCCTTTTTTGTAGCACTCTGGCTCGTGTTGGATCATCAGCCACCTACCCGCCTCACTTTTTTTCGGGTAGGACTTGCCTCGATTGCAGTACTGCTCCTCACAAATGTGCCTGGCAAGGCGTCTGATCCTATTGGTGTACTGATGATGGTCGGCGCTGCCCTGCTTTATGCGATGCATCTTCCCATCAATCAACGTGTGCTGTACGAGGTCCCGGCTCCTACTGTCACTCTGTATACTTTGCTGGCAATGAGTGCGGTGGTCGTACCGGTTTACTTTCTATTTGATCGCCAGTGGCCGGCGACGCATGCACCATGGACTCCAGTGCTGGGCCTGACCCTGGTTACTTTTTCTTCGCGATTGGCCCTCTTCTTTGGCGTAAAAAAAATCGGCGGCATGCAAACCGCCTTGCTGGGACTTGGAGAGCTACTGGTGGCTATCGTATTCAGCCATCTGTGGCTGCGGGAAAGCCTGACTTCGCTTCAGTGGCTGGGAGCGCTCGGACTCGGCCTCAGCCTGGTTCTCGTTATGTGTGAAAAAACAACGCCTGTGCATTTTGGCAGCAAGACTGGCTGGCTTTCATGGATCCGCGCTCCAGACCTGCCAAAAGATGTATTTGGACCGTACGAATAATGATGAGTCGATCATGAAATAATCAGGGGATCCCAAAACAAGGTGCGAGCCTCGGCTCGCACCTTGTTTTTAAGTATTCATTCGACTTTCGCCAAACACCAATCCTATTTTTCCCCTTCATAGACGTAGCCGGTACCGCGCACGCTCGCCACACGCTCAGAAAGTGAGGGGAATTGATCAAGCTTGTGGCGTAACCGGCTGACCAGCGGCCTCAGGATCTCGGGGGCCTCCCGCTGCGAAGTATCATATCCCTGCACGAGCAGCACCAATTCACGATGGGAGAATACCTTTCCCTCATTCTCCATCAGAATCCGGAGCAGACGTCCCTCGGCAGGCGTAAGATGCTCCACTTTGTTTTTCTGGCGGATGTGCCTGCGCGAGAGGTCGACGGAGGTTCCATCCTTTAGCGTAAAGACGGTGATCGCTTCGTCTGAGTCCATTGCTTCACCGCTGCTACGGACATGTGTCCGCGCCGCGCGGCGCGCCAGGCCTTTCTTTACGCTGGCAATGACCTGGGCCGGCGAGGCCGGCTTCAAGAGATAATCATGAATTCGTAAACGGAGCGCCTGGATGGCCGTTTCGGTTGAGCCGAAGGCTGTCAATAAGATCACTTCCGTTTCCGGCGAGACCTGGTTCACAACCTGAATGACTTCCAACCCGTCCATGCCCGGCATACGAAGATCAACGATCATCAAATCCACCGGGTGGGTGCGGACGTATTCCACCGCAGCCTGTCCATTCGGCGCGGACATCACGTTGTGTCCTTCCAACTTCAAGATATCGGTCATGGACTGGCGTGCAACCGGTTCATCATCGACGACAAGAATATTGGACTTCATTTGGTTCCTCCTAATGGCAAGAATAATCTAAAACAGGCTCCTGGGCTCCGTTCCGGAAGCAGTTCAAGCAAACCGCCATGGGCGGTCATGATATTGTAACTCACAGTGAGTCCCAGGCCGGTGCCACGATCCTTGGTGCTGAAAAACGGCTCGAAGATTTCCTTCTGCTTCTCTGCTGGGACGCCCGGCCCTGTGTCCAGGAACAGAAGCTCGACGCCGTCAGTGAGCGACCTTCCGCTAATTTTCAGAACTCCACCACCGGGCATGGCGTCCATCGCGTTCAGGATCAGATTGATGAACACCTGCTGTAACTGATTGCTTACCGCAACGATGCGCTTCAATTTCGTCGGGAAATCGAATTCCACTCTGACGCGGCTTTCGTTCAGCTGCTTTGACATTAAGTTAACAACGTAGTGCAGCAATTCCACAAGGTCCAGTTCACGTTGCGCGGTGGAACCGGGACGATAGAAATCCAGCATACGCTGAACAGTGATCATCAAGCGCTCAAGTTCGGTGCGCGCGAGGTCGAAATATTCCTTCCGCTTTTCGGGAGGTAAATCATCGCGGCCGGCAAGATGCAGGCAATTTTGCACAGATTGAAGGGGATTATTCACCTCATGTGCAATCGAAGCACTCATCCGCCCCGCCGTTGCCATTTTTTCCGCCTGCAACAGGGCTTTCTGAGATTCCTCCACTTTTCGGACGTAGTCCAGTTGTTCGGCATAAAGCCGCGCGTTCTCCATGGCGACCGCAGCCTGCCGCGCCAGGATCTGAAACAGTTCCAGATCGGAGTCCCGGAAAGGCGGTTCACCCGCGTTACGCGCTGCGTAGAGAACAATGCGAAAGTTCGGCCGTGTGATCGGCAGGAGAATCACGGCACCCAGCCCAAGGTCCGTAAGAAGCGATTTCCCGAAGGCGCTGCCCGGGCCGCTGCTGTTGATGATGAGCGGAGAACCAGATGAATCAACCTGCTTGATCAGGCCATTTACGTTTTCCTCCTCATCATGGAGGAGCACGCCCTGCGAGGCTGAAAGATGCAAGGATTGACTCGAGTTATCCTTCTGGTAAAAGGCGGCGTGTGCACAATGCATGTGACCTCGAATGGCATTTACCACGAGATCCGGCAGCTTGTCGCGCCGAGTTTCCGAAAGCAGGGACTCCGTGACCGAGAAGAGCGGACGTAAGGCTTGAGTCCGCGCGGCGTCTCGCTTCTGCTGATGGTCTGCAAAAGCCTGACGCACGGCATCCACCAATTCCTGCCCTTGACCAAACGGCTTGAGAAGCAATCCGTCGACACCTTGACGCAGCGCACGGATTGCAGTTTCAACGGTGCCGTGGCCGGTCATGATCAACACCGCTGCATCAGGCTGAAGACGCTGCGCGTGCTGTATGACTTCAAATCCATCCACCTCCGGCATACGGATGTCCACTAAAAGGAGATCAATGGCCTGCTGGCCGAGATAGGCAACTGCCTGGCGCGGATCCGTGTAGGTTTCCACTTCATATCCGGCACGCATGAGCAGGCGTTTGCAGAGCAAAGCAATACCGGGTTCGTCATCGACGACAAGGATGAATGGTTTTTCCATAATCTAAATTGGGAGCCAGACCTTGAAAGCAGATCCTTCGCCGGGATTCGAATCGACTTCGATTGTGCCGCCGTGATCGGTCACGATACCATACGTTACAGAAAGCCCCAGGCCGGTTCCACCAACGTCGCCCCTGGTCGTGAAGAATGGCTCGAAGATGCGATCCTTGTCCTTGGACATAATCCCTACGCCGCTGTCACGAACAGTCATGGTGACCCAGGCACGGTCATCGCGCCTGCAAGTGGACGTCGAGACTAATAGCTCTCCGCCGCCGGGCATCGCCTGCAGCGCATTGTGAATGAGGTTCAGCAGCACCTGTTTCATCTGATTGCGGTCGATGGAAACCCACGGCAGATCCTCTTCCAGCTCAAGCGCCAATTGAGCGCCGTTGGTACGAATGAGGTGATTGGTTAGCGCGATCACATCTTCCACCACCTCATTCAAATCCGCGCGGGTGCGGGTGCGTTCACCCTGCCGCGAGAAATCAAGCAGCCGGCGGACCACGTCGCTGGCGCGGCGCGCTTCACGCAGAACCATCTCTAGTTCCTGCCGCTGTTGAGAATCCTCGGGCATTTCATCCAGGACCAATTCAGAAAAGCCAGTGACTGTAGTCAGCGGATTGTTCAATTCGTGCGCGATACCGGCTGCCATCTCGCCGACCGCAGCCAGCTTAGCGGCCTGGATCAAACGGTGTTCGGCATCCTGCTGGGCTTCCATGCGCGCTTTCAGCTCGATTTCAGTTGTTCGCAACTGGCGGACAAGCTCCTGCAGCCGCTGATATTGGTCCGCGCTGGAAACCACAGAAGCAAGAATACCACCCAGAGACTCAAGCGCCATCAAGTCATTATTTGAGAATGTATTATGATTTGCGCTTTGAACATCGATGATACCGAGTACGCGGTCACCATCTTTGATCGACACGCAGACTTCCGCGCCGGCATCCCAGCCTTTGATCGCTTTGTAATACTTGTCCCGGCTTGTATCGTTGACCAGAATACTTTCGCCCGTTTTCAAGACGCGGCCTGTGATGCCATCCACTGCCGAGAGTCCCATCTCGGCCAGCGCGCGCTTGACGACCTCCGGACGCGTCCCACCGAATCCCTGAATGGTAGGCCTGAGGTCATCATCCAGAAGCATGACCATTGCCAGTTCATATTTGAAATATTGCGCAAGGAGATCGGCCGTGATTTGCGCGACACCGGGCTTATCGGTCAAGCCGATCACCTGCTGCACCACTTCGTGGATCAGGCCAAGGCTGCGCGCCCGCCCCTCGGCCTCCTCACGCAGGCGGCCATACTCCACCAGTCCGGCCATGTGGCTGCCAATGACAACCATCAAATGCTCATCATATTGGCTAAACGCCTTCGTCCGCGTACTTTCTATGGAGAGCACACCGATGGATTGACCGCGGTATTTGAGCGGAACGATCAGCGCTGAACGCGCTTCTGGATGAATCGGTGAGAAATCATTCGCCGGTACATCGCTCACACGTCTCAACTTCCCTTCCCGCAGGATAGGCTGGATCGGATGACCTGTCAGAGCGACACTTACGATCGTCAATTTGCCATCCAGGGGACGATAATCGCGCAGTAAACGCCCATCGGTGGAAAGCAGATAGAGGACAATCAACTCCGTCCCAAAAGCACGGGAAAGCAAAGCGAAAACACGCCGTGCAATCTGGTCAAGGTTTTGTGCAGAGGAGACTGTCAGCACAAAATCGTTCAACATGCCGAGCCGGCGCAGGTGCCCGGTCATCTCAGAAAATGTCACCACCACTTCCACCGAAGGGGCGACCCGCGCAGCCAGGTCACGCAGTTCCTGCCATTCAACCGAGGAGAAATCCTTTGCGCGCCAGACGGCTACTGCACCGATCAGCCGCTGGCCAATGACCAGCGGAAAGCAGGCCCAAACCTTCGTGCTCGATTTGAGGGAGGCTTGAGGAATATCCTCCCAGTTTGACAGGCCGCGATGCACAGCCACATCGGCAAGGGAACGGTTCAGTCTTCTCAGCACCGGCGATGTATCAATTGGAAGGGAAAGCCCTTTGGCCTTCGGATCATTCCACTCGGCGAGGATATCCAGCGATTCGCCGCGTCTGATCGCAAGCCAGGCGCCATGACACGCAACCATTTGCACAAATGAATTGAGAATCTTTTCGAGCGCGACCGGCAATTCGTAGGCGAGACCAGTTTGAAGGTCCGGCAGGAACGTTTGAGAGACCGCCACGGCACGGCTCGAAACCAGGGAGGCGACCAGCCTCCAGGTCCGCTGAGCCTCCGGGGTCTGCTCATCGGCACCAACCAGAATTGCCTGGGAAGTTCCCGCAATGGGGAAGGCAAAGATACGCCCAACACCCCATTTACTTTCCTCTGAGAGTGAGCTTGAGCGGATGTGCCCCCCGGTCAGCGCGCCGCACAGCCAGGTATCCATGGTGGGCCGGTTGAAATAAGTTGCGAGCAGGATCTGGGCTGGCTTCGTCAGGCGATAGGTCGCGCGGATCGTCCAGTTGCCGCCGGCGCGTTCGGCTAATACCGCCCATCCCGCCCCGCTTAACTGTGCCGCATCCCTGAGTTGTGCTTCAATTCCTTGTTCTTCAGCCATAAGATTATCAATGCTTCATGACAGTTGAGAATTCCCGAAAACACCAGTACGGGCTTCTGAGAGTTGTTTCGTCATCTACAGGTTATGAGCAAATTATACAGCAGGGGCAGATGGTACAATAGCCCCGCATATGGCCCATCTTATCGTTGTTGGTGGCGGGTTGGCCGGGAGCGAAGCCGCATGGCAGGCCGCCGAGCGTGGACTAAAGGTCGCGCTATACGAAATGCGGCCGGTTCTATCCACCGGCGCACATCAAACGGCGGACCTTGCAGAGCTGGTCTGCTCCAACTCGCTTGGCTCCAACCTCCCCGACCGCGCCTCCGGCGTGCTGAAAAATGAATTGCGTAGACTGGGCTCGATGCTCCTGCAATGCGCCGAGGCTGCAGCGCTGCCTGCGGGCGGAGCGCTCGCTGTAGACCGCGAGGGATTTGCACGACTTGTAACCGAAAAAATCCAGAATCATCCGAATATCCAGGTCATTCGCGAAGAGGTAAAGGAAATACCACAAGCGCCGGTCATCATCGCCAGTGGGCCCTTGACTTCGGAGAGTCTCTCAAGATCGATTGCTGCTCTGAGTGGTGATGAGCATCTGTTTTTCTTCGATGCCATCGCTCCCATTGTCCACGCCGCATCGATCAATATGCAGATCGCCTTTCGGGCTTCGCGTTACGGCACAGGGGAACAGGATGAAGGCGATTATATCAACTGTCCTTTTACAAAAGATGAATATTACAGCTTCGTGGCGGCACTCGAAACTGCCGAGCGGATCGAACTGCGTTCCTTCGAGGAAGCCATCCGCACCGGCGTCAAAGCGGGTCATTTTTTTGAGGGCTGTCTGCCCGTAGAGATCATTGCCGAGCGCGGGGTCGATTCGCTTGCATTCGGTCCGATGCGCCCGGTCGGTCTGCGAGATCCGCGCACCGGACGCCGCCCATACGCCATTGTCCAACTCAGGCAGGATAACCTTGCGGGCAGTTTATATAACCTCGTTGGCTTTCAAACCAATCTGAAATACCCTGAGCAGAAGCGCGTCTTTCGCATGATCCCCGGCCTGGAGAATGCCGAGTTCGAGCGTTATGGTCAGATGCACCGCAACACCTTTATTGCTGCTCCAAAATTACTTCGTCCCACGCTGCAGCACATCAGTCGCGAGGATTTGTTCTTTGCCGGGCAACTCACAGGCGTGGAAGGATATATGGGCAACATTGCCACCGGACTGCTGGCAGGCCTCAATGCGGCAAGGCTCTATCATAACGAGGCATTGCTCACCCTGCCAAAAGAGACGATGCTCGGCGCGCTCGCACATTATGTAACGCATGCAGCCCTCAAAGATTTTCAGCCAATGAAGGCTAATTTCGGAATCCTGCCGCCGATCGAGGTCGACGGAAAATCCGGCAAGCGTCAACGCGGACAGGCACATGCAGAGCGTGCACTCCTGGCGCTGGAAACTTACTTGAATGAACATCACTAAACGCTCAACAGTCCTCTATTTGGCGATCATCGGACTCATTCTTGTCATTGTTGTTGGCTGGTATATCGTTTCCTTCCGGACTCCGGACTCTGCTCCGGTTACATTTGATGGCCAGCGCGCCCTGGCAGATGTGCAGACGCAGGTCGACTTCGGGCCGCGCATTCCCGGTACGGCGGCCCATGACAGGGTCCGCGAATGGATTCGCACAGAGTTGGAATCCGCCGGCTGGACAGTGGAGGTCCAGCAAACGGAAGCAATGGGTCACCCGATCTTCAATATCATCGCCAAACGCGGCGCTGCAGCTCCACAATACATCATAGGCGCTCATTATGACACCCGCATGCGGGCAGATCACGATACTGATCCCACCAAATGGACTGAGCCCGTTCCAGGCGCTAACGATGGTGCATCTGGAGTGGCTGTGCTGCTTGAGTTTGCACGCAAACTGCCAAAAGGTTCTGTGCCAGTCTGGCTGGTCTTCTTCGATACCGAAGATAACGGCAATATCGAAGGCTGGGACTGGCTCCTGGGCTCACGCGCGTTTGTGGCGAGCCTCACATTTAGGCCGAAAGCGGCGGTGGTGATCGATATGATCGGAGACACAAACTTGAATATTTATCTCGAAAGAAACTCAGACAAAGCCACTCGCGATGAAATCTGGCAGGCGGCTGCTCAGGCCGGTCATAGTGATGTTTTCATTGCCGAGGAAAAGTACAGCATGTTGGATGACCACACCCCTTTCCTGCAAGCTGGCATCCCCGCCGTGGATATCATCGATTTTGATTATCCCTACTGGCACACCACGCAAGATACGCCAGATAAAGTCTCGGCCCAAAGCCTGCAGGCCGTGGGTGAGACGCTCTTAAAGTGGATTGAGTCGAAAAGTCTCTCGCGCTGAGCGGAACAAGCGCCAGGCGAATGCAGTCGAAGCGCGCGTAGTTTGAAAACACGAAGCACCCAAACGAGCTGTCCTTCGACTACGCTCAGGGCAAATAATATTTTCAACTACTTCGATATGTTCAAAAGGCTTTACTGGGCGTAAACTTAACCTGATGACGGTACAAGAACTCCTCCAAAAAATGCGTGCCCCCTGGATCGAACGCGTCTCGCGCGAAATGGCGCGCGGCGAGGGCGTGCGCGCCGGTTTCGAGGAGCAGTTGGGCCGTTTTTACGATCTGCTCGAGCAAGCCGTGATGAGCGGAGATACCGCCTGGCTCGATCCCATCCTTTTGGATTGGGCACGCGCCCCCACTGAGTCCAATTTGGATGAAGGCGACTACTACGTCTCGTTTGTGATCAATCGCATGGCGGCATTGACCATCGAGGTGGCGCGGCAGAGCCTCACCAAAACACAGGCACTGGACCTACTGGCAACTGTGATGCCGGTTTTTACACACAGTCTTGGAGTTGTCACCCGCTATGAAATGGAAACCCGCGTCGCCCACATTTCGAACGAGCTGGTCCATGTTCAGGAAAAGTTGCAGCTCCTCGACCGGAGCAAGTCGAATTTCATTTCGGTCGCTGCTCATGAATTGAAGACGCCCCTGACCCTGATTGAGGGCTACGCGTCCATGATGGCTGATGTCGCCGCCCAATCCGGTGAAACACCTATTGAAGGCCTGCTCAAGGGCATGAACACCGGCATCCTGCGTTTGCGTCATATTATCGATGACATGATCGACGTTTCACTGATCGACAACAATTTGCTTACGTTGAACTTCCAGCCGATCTGGGTCAGTCATCTGCTGGACCTGCTGAAAAATGAAGTCCGAAAGGTCATCGCAGACAGGCGTCAGAACCTCGTCATCCATGACTTTGTCGGCGATGATCTGTGGATCTACGCGGACTCAGAGCGGATCTACCAGGCTCTGCACAATGTGCTGATGAACGCGATCAAATTCACGCCAGACAAGGGCACGATCACACTGGACGGACGGCTGCTGCCCGGCTTCATTGAGATCACCATCACTGACACAGGGATCGGTATCTCATCTGAACATCAGGCATTGATCTTCGAGAAATTCGGTCAGCTTGGCCGCTCCGAGTTACATTCTAGTGGCAGGACAAAGTTCAAGGGCGGTGGGCCGGGGCTGGGACTGCCAATAACGCGCGGTATCATCGAAGCTCATGGAGGCACCATCTGGGTCGAGTCAGAAGGCTATGATGAAGAAAAATTCCCCGGCTCTACCTTCCATATTCTCCTCCCCACACGCACCGAACCAACCGATGCGCGGATCGCGAAACTATTCGGCAATCTCGCACCAAAAAAATCGGAAACGGAAATAGATGTCAAAGAAAATACCTCAGCCGACAACCCCGCCGCGTGAACGCGCATTTCTGGTGGGTGCGGAGATCCATGGCCACAAGCAGCTTCTCCCGCTTGAAGACTCGCTCACAGAATTGGCACTGCTCTCCGATACTGCGGGGTTGCAGGTCGTCGGCGAACTCACCCAAAAACTCGATCATCCCAACGTGGAAACTTATATCGGCCCAGGAAAAGTGCAGGAACTAAAGGCGCTCTCCGAAGAGACTCTGGCCGAGGTTGTCATCTTCGATGATGAACTCTCGCCGCGTCATCAGCGTGAGCTGGAAAAAGCGCTTGGCACGAACGTCCGGGTCCTGGACCGCACCGCCCTCATCCTTGACATCTTCGCCCAGCACGCTCACACAAAAGAAGGCATGCTACAAGTTGAGCTCGCACAATACGAATATCTGCTGCCGCGTCTGACGCGCGCCTGGTCGCACCTGGAGCGACAGGCAGGCGGCGGCGGTGGGCGCGCTGGTTCTACCGGTGGAGTTGGCCTGCGTGGTCCCGGCGAAACCCAGCTTGAAGTAGACCGTCGTTCCATCCGCACGCGTATCGCGCATCTCAAACGTGAACTTGAAAAGGTGGAAGCACACCGCATGAGATACCGCGCTCAAAGAAAACGCTCGCGCGTTCCGACCGTTGCGCTCGTGGGCTATACCAACGCAGGCAAGTCCACCTTGCTGAATCAACTTACAAAAGCGGATGTCTATGTGGCGAACCAGTTATTTGCAACGCTCGATCCCACCACCCGCCGCGTGGATCTGCCGGGCAACAACACAGCTCTCTTTACCGATACCGTCGGTTTCATCCAAAAGCTGCCGACCACATTGGTCGAGGCATTTCACGCCACGCTGGAGGAAATCGCAGAAGCTGATCTGCTGCTCCATGTGGTGGATATTTCCCACGCCAACGCACTCAACCAGTTCGAGGCGGTTCAGGATACTTTGGAGGAAATCGATGCGGATCATATCCCGGTCATCACCGCGCTCAATAAAGCAGACCGTCTGAAAAGCCCGGAGACTGCCCGCGAGATCCTCAAATCCTTCCCGAAAGCCGTGGCTATCTCTGCTCTCAGGGGCACGGGCATTGACGATCTCCTGCAACTGGTACAGGAAGAACTGTATGAGTCCTACGCCACAATTGACGTCCGCCTGCCCTATCAGCAGGGCGCGCTCATTTCGCTCTTTCACGAGCTGGGGCAGGTGGAGCGCGTCGAGCATGAGCGCGGCGGAGTTGTTATGCATGGACGGATCCCGGGCCGGCTTGTAGCGCAGTTCATCCCCTGGAAAGCAAACTCACATCACACCCAAAAGGACTCCTCAAGGGTGGAGGAAGAAATCCGGGAAGAGGAAGTATGATCTCCAAACTACTTGATCGGATGTCGAATTATTTTGCTCACCGAAAAGGATTGCTTCCCCTGATCGGAATTGTATTTATCCTGCTGAATTTCATCCTGCAATTTATCCTGCCACCCGGCTTCGCAAGCGCCAACATCCTCTTACACCTGGGACTGGTTATCGCCATCCTCGGCTTCATGCTGGCACGCGCCTTGTAGGTCAGCAAGGCCGCATGGGGTCGATGAAGGAGTCTGACCCTCAGAGGTGACAAATTTCGTGACAAAAAACGCTTTATTTTCGGGGGAAATTATATATAATATACAATATGAATCTCCCATTCGCACAATCTACCGTTCAGCATAAGCCCCTCAAAGAGGAAATCTTTGAGGTTTTGCATAAGCAGATCATTGCGGGGAAGTATGCACCGGGCGACTGGCTGCGACAGGAGGATATTGCCAGCCAGATGGGCGTCAGCATGACCCCGGTCCGCGAAGCGCTGGATCTTTTAGTGGCTGCCGGTTTAGCGGAACGCGTGCCTTATCGAGGCGTCCGGGTCCGCGAGATGTCAACCAAGGACATTGTTGAAGCATACGGTTTGCGTTTGATCCTCGAAGCGGTCATTGCCCGGGAGGCGGCAAAGTGTATAACACCTCAGCAGCTTACGGGTCTGGAAGCGATGCTCGGAGAAATGAAGCAGCACGAGACTCTCGATGAGATGTCCAACGCGCGACGGCTGTCGCGTGAGTTCCATTCCGCGGTAGCAGAAGCGTCCGGTAATGTGCTGCTGATCAAGCTATACGGCGTGGTCGCCAATGCATTCCCTGACTGGCTGTTGTACGAAGCACTGTTCCGCAAACCGGAGCTTCTCGCAGACAGCATGGCCGCCACAGACAAGGAACATAAGGCAATTGTGGATGCACTCAAACGGAGGGACGCGGATCTGGCGGCGCAGAAGTCGATTGAGCATCTATTGGAATCCGGTAAGTGGCTGGAGGAGTATCTAAACATTCCGGCTGAATTACTACATCAAAAGGAAGAGCAGGTCTCTTTTCTGATCAAGAAAGCAAAATAATTTCAAGGAGGCATCATGTCCGAAGAACTGTACAAAGAGATGGCACAGTGCATCATCGATGGAGATTCCGATAAATCCGTCGAGCTGGCGCAGAAGGCAATCGAGCTGAAAATGCACCCGCTGGAAGCAATTACGAAAGGCTTCGTGGTAGGAGTCAATTACATTGGCGATCAATTTGGCAAAGGCGAAGCTTTTCTGCCGGAGCTGGTAATGGCCGGGGAAGCCATGAAGGCCGCTGTTGCCACGCTTGACCCTGAATTGCGTAAACTCGGCGAGGCGCGCGAAATGTTGGGAAAAGTCGTCCTTGCAACGGTCGAAGGCGATATACACGAGATCGGCAAAACACTGGTCGGGACCATGTTGAGCGCATCAGGCTTTGAAGTCTACGATATCGGCGTGGACGCCCCTGCGGACAAGATTATCGGCAAGGCAATTGAAGTCGATGCAAATATCATCGGTATGAGCGCCCTGCTCACCACCACGATGGTACGCCAGCGCGAGGTAATTGATGAACTTGAGAAGGAAGGTCTACGCGGCCGATTCAAGGTCATCGTCGGCGGGGCGCCAATCACACGCGAATGGTACGAGAAGATCAAGGCCGATGGCTATTCAGAGGATGCCGTTGGCGCGGTCAAGCTGGCCAAGCAGTTGGTGGGGAAGGAATAATTTCACCGGAATGTCATTCTGAGCGAAGCGAAGAATCTCCAATATGCGAACGAGACTCTCACCTGCACCGAACGCAGGTACGGTGTCGGTCGCAGCTTGTGCTCCCTCAGAGTGACATAGCAAGGGCCAACAGAGAGAGGAGACATGCCTTGGGAGGGCACATGTCGAAAAATATTAAGTCCATTACGAATCCAAAGCTGAAGCTTGAAATCTTAACAACGGAAGAAGTGCAGAAGATCCACGATGCAACCCTATGGATCATTGAGCACGTCGGCGTGAGATTCCCATCCGAGCGCGCCCTGGAGATTTGGGAATCGTGCGGTGCGACCGTTGACCGTGAGAAAAAGATTGTCCGCGCCAGACCAAACCTGATCGAAGATGCTCTCAAAAAATGCCCGCCGAAATATGACCTAGCCGCGCGCGATCCCCAGCAGGACTGCAAGCTAGACGGAAATCACGTCTATTTAGGAACGGACGGATGCGGCGTCGAAGTGATTGACATCGAAACCGGTCAGAAGCGGACCTCCTGCCTGAGCGACGTTCGAGACATTTCCCGCGTCGCTGACGGGACCGAGGAAGTTGGCTTCCACTGGGTTCCGGTCTCCGCGCAGGATACGCCCGTCGAATCGCGCGGCCTGCACGAGATCAAGACCATCTGGGAGAACTCGACCAAGCACGTGCAGACCGAGTCCATTTACAGCGTGCCTGAGGCCAAAGCCGCGATTGAGATGGCTGCGCTGCTCGTGGGCGGAAAAGGTAAGCTACGCGAACGCCCGGTCCTTTCCCTGATGCAGTGCACAGCTCCCCCACTCGGTCATGATGGCGGCAGCCTCGATGCAGCCTTACTGGCTGCCGAAGTCGGCATTCCAACCGGCTTTATGACGATGGCCGCCTGTCTCACGACCGGCCCGGCGACGATGGCGGGGAATCTGGCGGTTGGCAACGCAGAGGTCATCGCAGGTACTGCCCTGCTGCAGCTGGCCTATCCCGGTGCACCGGTATTCTATGCTGCCGCGCAGACGGCATCCGACCTGCGGACAGGTGCATATACAGGCGGCGGCCCTGAGGACTTTCTATTTGGCGCGGCCACAAATATACTCTCGGATTTCTACAATATCCCGCTTTCGATGGGAGCGTTTGCCACCGGGGCAAAAGAACCCAACTGGCAGGCTGGGCTCGAAGGCGTGATGTCCAGTTTCATGGCTAGCGTCGTGATGTCCGATATGCTGCTTGGATGCGGTTTCCTGCACGGCAGCCGCATCTGGTCCTATGCCGAGATGATGATGGATTGCGAGATTTTCTCCATCATCCATAAGATGATGCAGGGCATTGTCGTGGATGAAGAGACTCTCGCCCTCGACGCCATCGCGGCCGTTGGCCCGGGCGGGCACTTCCTGGCGCAGAAACATACCAAGAAGCACATGCGCGAGATCTTCCTTCCGCACTTCATGGATCGGCGACCTTACAGCGCATGGGAAACCAACAAAGATGACGCGCGCGACTGGGCCCTGGCCAGGGCACGCAAGACGCTGAAAGAGCATCAGCCAGATCCGCTTGATCCAAAAATCAGCGAAGAAATGGCGAGGATCATCAAGTCGGTTGAAAAGAAATAAATAGTTGGTCGAGTAGGCGGCGTTCGTCCGCCGTATCGAGACCAACGGATTAGATGCAAGCGAAAGATAGCTTGAAAAAATGGTGGTCTCGATACGGGCCGGGCAAAGCACCCAGCCCCACTCGACCACCGGGATTAACACATTAGAGGTGACTTATGCAACCGAAACTCACTCTCCTAAGCGATGAAATGATACAACGGGTTTTGGAGGAAGCCTACGAGCTTCTGCGATGCCCCGGGATCAAGGTCCAAAATCCCGAGGCGCGGGAGTTGCTGGCTCAGGCAGGCGCTGTCATTTACCCTGAAAATCAGGTGATCGGCATGCCTGCCTCACTGGTCCAGAAGGCCCTCGAAAGCGCGCCACACGAGTTTTACTTGTATGATTACGACGGCAACCCGACGATTCATTATGGAGGCGATGCTGTCCATTTTGACCCTGGCTCGTCCGGCATCACCATGCTCAACCCGGAAACACTCGAGCATGAGACGACCGAAACGCCACATCTGCTTCGGCTGATCAAAGTGGCAGAGCAACTGCCTCAATATGACGCACAATCCACCGCCGTCATTTGCCATGAAGTTCCAAAAGATATTCAGGATCTCTATCGCCTTTATCTTGTTCTGCTTTACTCCAAAAAACCAGTAATCACGGGCGCGTTTACCAACCAGACGGTGCAGGCAATGATCGAGATGCTTGCCGCATTCGCAGGCAGCCTGGAAGCCGCGCGTGAGAAACCACGTGCCATCTTCGATGTCTGCCCGGCACCGCCCTTGATCTGGAGTAACTTTGGTGCGGGCAACCTGATCGCTCTGGCACGCGCTGGGATCCCGGCCGAGATTGTTTCTGTCCCGCTTTCCGGCGCGGCTGCCCCTGTTACCATGCTGGGCACGATCACGCAGCACACGGCGGAAGTCCTCTCGGGCATCACCATCCACCAGCTTGCACGCGCAGGCTCTCCCATTGTCTGGGGCGGCGCGGCGGCGATCTTCGATATGCGCAAAGGCGCGACGCCGATGGGTGCAGTTGAAACCGCCATGCTGGATTGTTCATATGCCCAGGTTGCAAAGTCGCTGGGTATGCCTACGCACACCTACCTCGGTGCCACCGATTCCAAGCTCGTGGACGCGCAGGCCGGCCTCGAAAGCGGTATCTCTGCAATGATCGGTGCGCTGAGCGGTATCAACATGATCTCCGGCTCCGGCATGTTGGATTTTCTCGCCTGTCACAGCGCGGAAAAACTTGTCATCGACGCCGAAGGCATCGCTATGGCAAAGCGTATGCTCGATGGCGTGAACCTTCATACTGATACGCTGGCCACCGGCTTTTATGATGACAAAATCAATTTCAAAGGCGGCGACTTCCTTAAGCAGAAGATCACGATGCAGCTATTCCGCAAGGAACAACATCTTCCAAGCAATGTGATCGACCGTGACTCGACCCGCGCATGGAAGGATGCTGGGAGCCTGGACGCCTTCAGCCGCGCAAAAGTCATTGTCAATGAACTACTCGCTTCTTACCGCCGACCCCAGCTTGACCCCGCCAAAGAAAGCAGACTCCACGCCTTTGTGCTCGACCTCGCTAAGAAAGCCGGCATGGAGCAGCTACCTGTGCTGGAAGATTACCAACCTGCATGAACTCCCTGTAAGTTGTAATTAGTGTTTGGTAATTCCGTCAAACGAAACCATTTTGGACCCGCGAGTCAAAAAGATTCAATTACTACTCCACAATTATCATCAAGGAGCACCCATGCAGCCAAGACTATCTCTCCTGGACGAGGACCTCATCAAACGGATTCTTGAAGAGGCTTATCAGCTTCTACTCAAACCCGGCGTCAAAGTACAAAACGCCGAGGCGCGGCAATTACTCGCGGAAGCTGGCGCCTCCGTGGATGAAGAGACAATGGTCGTCCGCATCCCGGAGCAAATTGTCCGTTCGGCATTAAACACGGTTCCTCGGCAATTCAATCTGTATGATTACGACGGCAATCCCAAGGTTCAGTATGGAGGCGACGCCGTCCAGTTCGATCCCGGCTCGTCGGGAATCTCGGTCTTTATCCCCGAAACCCTCGAACACAAAACCGCCGAAACCGCGGACCTGATCCGTGTCATCAAAGTTGCCGAAAGCCTGCCGCAATACGACGCACAATCCACGGCGGTTGTATGCGATGATGTGCCCAAGGAAGTGCATGACCTGTATCGTTTGTATCTGGTCATGCTGTATTCAAAGAAACCGATCGTCACAGGGGCGTTCTCCAATGCGACACTGCATCACATGATCGAGATGCTTGCGATCTTTGCGGGCGGCCAGGATAAGTTACGCGAGCAACCGCGCGCCATCTTTGATGTTTGCCCATCGCCTCCCCTGATCTGGTCAAACTTCGGTGCCGGCAATCTGATGACTCTTGCCCGCGCGGGAGTGCCTGCTGAAATCGTGTCTATGCCGCTTGCAGGCGCGGCGGCGCCGGTAACCTTGCTTGGCGCGGTCACCCAACACGCGGCTGAATGTCTCTCAGGCATTGCAATCCATCAACTCGCTCAGGCAGGCTCACCCATCGTTTGGGGCGGCGCGCCGTCCACGTTCGACATGCGTAAAGGCAGCACACCATTTGGCTCGGTGGAAACCGCGATGATCGATTCTTCCTACGCCCAGGTTGGCAAATATCTCGGCCTGCCAACCCATGCCTACCTCGGCGCAACGGAGTCGAAACTGCTCGACATGCAGGCAGGACTCGAAAGCGGCATGGGTGCATTGGTAGGCGCGTTGAGCGGCATCAACATGATCTCTGGCTCCGGCATGCTGGATTCTCTGCTATGCCAGAGTCCTGAAAAACTTGTCATCGACGCGGAGGGCATAGCGATGGCGCAGCGGATGCTTCAAGGTATGAAGATTCATACGGAATCATTAGCCACAGGATTTTATGAGGGCGTCAACTTCAAAGGCGGTGACTTCCTCAAGCAGAAGATCACGATGCAGCTTTTCCAGAAAGAACAGCACATGCCCGGCAAGGTGATTGACCGCGACTCGATGCGCGGCTGGAAAGCTTCTGGCTCCATGGACACCTTCAGCCGAGCGAAACTCCGCGTGGCGGAAATCCTCGCGTCCTATAAGCGGCCTGAGCTTGATCCCGCCAGAGAAGCAGCACTGCGCGCCTTTGTGCTTGGTCTCGCCAAAAAGGCCGGACTGGAGCAATTACCGGAGCTGGAAGATTTCCAACCGGCGTAGTCTATCCAGAAAATCGGACAGGTTTCTCCAAACCTGTCCGATCTGAAACAAGATGATGCTTGACCTAGTCCAACTTCTCAGCGTTCCGCATATCAACACAGATCTACGCTTTGACCTCTCCCGTGATGGTGAGAAGGTTGCGTTTTCGTGGAACAAGTCTGGGCAGTGGGAAATTTGCGAAATGCCCCTTGGCACCACCCCTCTCGCTGTGGGAGCGGACAAAAGATCAGACGGCGCCGGCGCAAAATTCAGTCCCCGTTATTGCCCCGATGGAAAGTATTTGGCGTACGCGTTGGACTTAGATGGCAGCGAGTCCTATCACATCATCTTGCATGATTTACAGACAAACGCTTTCCGAGACCTAACTCCCTTTAGTGGTTATGCGCATCAGCTGAATTTTGACTTTTCTCCGAATGGAAAGCAACTGGCTATCCTCTGTGATGAGAAGGGACAGTTTGCCCTGTACACCATGCCTACACAGGGCGGGGAGAAAACGTTGCTGATGGATATCCAACGCCCCTGCTGGGATGTCCGCTGGTCGCCGGATGGAAAATGGATTTGTGTCGAAGCTGAGACAACAGCCAGTGATCGAGGCTTATTCGTTGTTTCTTCCCAGGGTGGTGACCCTCTTCAAGTCAGACAGACTGGCGAAGGGGCCAACGCGCAGCACGCGGCCTGGTCCCCGGATGGCAAGGAAGTCGCTTTTTCGGGAGAGAATGGCGAATGGCACGACATTGGCATCTATGAAGTTGAAACGGGTGAAGTAATCTGGGTAAGTCTCAGCGAAGGGGATGACACGTCTCCTTGCTGGTCTTTTGATGGGAGCCGCCTGGCATGGGTCCATGCGCAGGGCGCGGCAACCAGGCTCGAGATCTGGGAAGGAACCGGGGAAATTCGTCAGTATCAAGTCGGCCCGGGAGTCCATTATCAACCACAATTCACAAAAGATGGGAAAGGGCTGATCTTTACTTTCGAAAGCCCAAGCCAGCCGCCTGATCTGTGGAAGTTGAATCTTGATGATGAGTCGCTTGAGCAATTGACTTTCTCGATGCCGGAGGATATGAAGGATGAGGAATTCATCCAGCCCGAGGAGATTCGGTATCCGACCAGTGATGGCGCAAGCGTCCCCGCGTTGCTGTACCGGGCAAAGGACAGCAAGCGCGCAGTGGTCAACATTCACGGCGGACCAAACTGGAATTTTCAATTGATATGGCATCCCATGATGAGTTACATGGCGTCGCGCGGTTGGACGGTGCTTGTGCCAAATTATCGCGGCTCGACGGGCTACGGGAAAGCGTGGCAAAACGCGAGCCGCTTCGATATGGGCGGCGTGGATACGCGCGATTGTGCAGCAGGTGTGAAGTATCTAATTGAAAACGGATTCGCTGAAGAGGGCAAAATCGCGTTGACCGGAAGGAGCCACGGCGGTTATCTGACGATGACATGCATGACCATGTTCTCCGAGTTGTGGGCCGGCGGATCAGCAGTTGTTCCGTTCTTGAATTGGTTTGAATCGCACAAAGCTTCGCGCCAGGATTTGCAGCATTGGAACGTCGAAAACATGGGAGACCCGAAAGAGAATTTCGAATTGTGGTACGCACGCTCGCCCTATTTCTTTCTCGATAACATCGAGGCGCCTGTGCAATTGATCTGTGGAGCGAACGACCCGCGCTGCCCGGCAAGCGAGTCCATCAATGCGCGTGATAAACTTATCGAGTTGGGCCGCCCAGTGGATTTGGTCTTGTACGAGAATGAGGGCCATATATTCTTAGACACAAAGAATGTCGTCGATTCAGAGTTACGAAGAATCGAATTCTTAGAGAAGGTGCTGGAGTAGAACTTCTTAGCTGCAAAGAGATATGCAGGAAATTTTCGGGAGCACCAATGAACAGACTTGAGTTTTTATCGCAGGAAGACGTCAAGTGCATTCATGATGAAACTTTGCAGATTTTAAATGAGGTCGGTTTTGTGTGGACACACAGGTCGAGCCTGGCTATCCTCACCGGCGCGGGATGCAGGGTTCAGGGCAATCGCGTCTATTTTCCTCCTGAACTGGTCGAGGAGAGCATCAAAAAAGCCGGTAAAAGAGTTACCATTACAGGGCGGAATGGGACAACAAAGACGCTGGGCGATGGCAATTTGTATTTTCATAATCTGGGGGGCGCGCGCGATGTCTATGACGCGCGGACGAATCAGCGCCGCATTGCGACCGAGCAGGATGTGATCGATGCCACGCGCCTGCTGGACGCTCTGGAGAACTGTCACACGGTAACTCCTTTCTTCACTCCGCGCGATGTCCCGGGCGAACTTATGTCCCTCTATATGTATCGCCATTCTATTCCGCACACAACCAAACCCCTGCAGGGACCGGGCATCCAGTTTGGACCTGAGGTGAAATACGCATTGATGATGGCGGAAGTGATTGGCATGCAGCCGGAGAATCTCACGCTGTCCCTTTCACCGGTCAGCCCGCTCACCATTCCAGACCATGAAGCGGATGCCCTTATGGAGATGGCGCGCGCAGGCGTGGCTTTTGCCCTGCTCCCCTGTCCAACTGCGGGTGCGACTTCTCCGATGACGATCGCGGGCAGCCTGGCGCAGCAAAATGCTGAGACGCTCGCATGCCTGGTGCTGGCGCAATTGATCAACCCTGGCACGGCGTTTGTGTATTGCGGGCGACTCGGCATGCTGGAGCCGCGTAATGGACTCATCTGGGGCGGTGTGGAACTCGGACTATCATCCGCCGCCACCGTTCAGCTCGGACATTATTATGGATTCTCGGTCAACGTATACGGGTTTTCAACGAACGCTCACATCCTCGATGCGCAGAACGGTTTCGAGCGCGGGTTAAATGCGGTCATCCCTGCTATGGCCGGCGCAGATGAGCTCTCCGGCATCGGTGAGATGGAAGCCGGCGTGATGGGCTCGTATGCGCAGATGGTTTTAGACAACGAGCTCGCGGGAAGCATCTTGCGTTTGCGCCGCGGTGTGAACGTGGATGACGATAGCCTGGCCTTTGCAAACGTGATGAAAGCAATGGATGGCACGCGCAACTTTCTCGGCCAGAAACATACGATGCAGCACCTCAAAACAGAACTAAAACTGACCAAACTCGCAGAACGCAATACGTGGGAAACCTGGGAAAAGAATGAGCGTAAGAGCATCGCCGACTATGCCCAGGCCGAAGCGGAGCGGATCCTGCGCGAACACGAGGTTCCTCCGCTAGAATCACAACAGGAGAAGGAACTGGATCGAATCATGGCCGCGGCGGAAAAGGAAATGGTAAAAAAGTAGTAGCACGCGCTGAACGGAGTCGCAGGCGAACTCAAAGCGCAAGTAGTTTGCCCTCATAGGGATTGCCGACGATGGCTCTTCGACTTCGCTCAGGGCGAATTTTAAAGTTATGGAGGCATAATGATCAAGCAGGCACACGCAATATCGGAAGAGATCATCGAATGGCGGCGTGATTTTCACGCGCACCCGGAACTTGGATTTGATGTCCATCGCACCGCCGGCATTGTTGCGGATGAACTGGAGAAGATGGGATACCGCGTCAAACGGGGGGTTGGCAAAACTGGCGTTGTTGCGGAAATCGGCGAAGGGGGAAAGATGGTCGCCATTCGCGCTGATATGGACGCACTGCCCATCCTGGAACAAAACGATACTGAGTATGCATCGCAAAATCCGGGCAAAATGCACGCCTGCGGACATGACAGCCATACCGCGATGGCTTTAGGCGCAGCGATGATTTTGGCGAAGGAGAAATTGCCCGGTCGTGTACGCTTCTTATTCCAACCCTCTGAAGAGACCGCAGATGAGGAAGGCAAAAGTGGCGCGCAGCGCATGGCTGCAGACGGTGCGATGGATAATGTGGATTTTGTCATCGCACAGCATGTAGACCCAAACCATCCCGTTGGGACCATTGCGATCAACGCGGGTCCGTCCTCCGGCGGCGTGGATTCCTGGTTTGCGACGATTAAAGGCAAGGGTGGACACGGGGCCTATCCCCATACAACGGTTGACCCATTCTATTTGCTGGGTCACGTGATTCTGGCACTGAATGCGATCATCTCGCGCCGGATTGATCCATTTGAACCATCCGTTGTCAGCATTGGCTCGATCAATGGCGGCTTTACCGAGAATGTGATCCCTGAATCGATCAAGCTCACAGGAACATTGCGTTACACCTCGCTTCCAGTTCATAAACAGCTATTGGCTGAAATAAAGGCCGCGTTTGATATTGTCAGATCTCTGGGTGGGGATTATGAGTTGAAAATTGAAACAGGCGGACCGCCCATGATCAACAACGAGATGGTCTCTGATGCAATTGAAAAGGTTGGGCAGGACCTGCTTGGAAACGACAAGGTTTTGAAGTTGCATAAAACGCTGGGCGCGGAGGATTTCAGTTCCTTCCTAGAGCTGGCGCCCGGCGCGATGTTCACGCTTGGCACAATGATCGAGGGACGCGAGGTCTACCAGCTTCATCATCCAAAATTCGACCTGGATGAGCGTGCCCTTCCGGTTGGGACGGCTGTGCTGGCTGAAACCGCCATGAGGTTCTTGAAATCCTAATTCAATGTCATTGCGAGGCGCCGTTTTTCCGCCGGAGCAATCTTCCATCGGACAGGCCGCGATGCCTCTGATAAGCACTCCCGGCACCAAGAGATTGCTTCGTTGCTGTGCTCCTCGCTATGACAGAAACTAAATTCGGAGGGCAGTATGCATACCAAACTGAAGAGCAATAGCAAGGAAGTGGTTATCGGCATCGACAAGCCGTTCGTGATGATCGGCGAAAAGCTCAACCCCACCGGTTTGAAGAAGCTGGGCAAAGCGCTCGAAGAAAACAACATGGACTATGTCAAGCAGCTTGCCCAGCGGCAGGTGGCATGGGGCGCGGACGTCCTGGATGTCAATGTGGGCCACCCGGGGATCGATGAGGTGGCCATGATGGCGAAGGTTGTCGAAGCGGTTTTGTCCGCGGTGGATGTGCCGCTCTGCATCGACTCCAACGATCCAAAGATCCTCGAAGCCGGGCTAAATCTTGTGCCCGGCAAGCCGCTGGTCAATTCTGTCAACGGGGAGGAAAAGCAATTGAGCACGATCCTGCCCATCGTCAAGGATCGAGGCGCGGCGGTCATCGGGTTGACCATTGACGACGAGGGGATCCCTGCCACAGCGGAGAAAAGACTCGCTGCCGCGGGAATCGTCATTGAGCGCGCTGCCAGGATCGGTATCCCCATCGAAGACATCATCATTGACCCGCTGGTAATGACCGTGGGCGCGGATAGCAAGGCTGCGTCTATTACACTTGAAACCATCCGGCTCGTGCGGGAGAAATTTGGCTCCAACGTCAATCTGGGCGCAAGCAATGTTTCGTTTGGTTTGCCGGATCGCCCAACGGTGAATAGTGCCTTCCTGGCACTTGCTATGCAGGCAGGTGCGACCTGCTCCATTACCGATCCAATCAAGCTGGGAAGCACGGTCCGAGCCACCGATCTCTTGCTCGGCAGGGACGGTTTCTCGATGCGCTTCCTGAAATATTTCCGCGCCACCGAAAAATTGCGCGAACAGGAAGCCGCCGTAAAAGCATAGACGATTCAGAAAACTCTTATCTTCTGACGCTACAATTTTGGGAGACAGTCAATGGCTGCCTCCCTTTTGCTTATATGCGCTCTGAAGGAAAAGATGAATAGATCACTCTTCACCGTTTTGATTCTTGGACTGTTGCTTTCCTCTTGTGGCCATGTGCCATCCAGCACTGTGGCACCAACTGTGCCACCGATGATTCCATCAGAGACGCCGCTGCTGCCCAGGAGTACCGAACCCCCAACTCCAGTTTCGACCAACACTTTTGTACCCACGGCAACACCGATCCCCAACCCGATGACCATCGCTGCTATGAGGGCGGGGTCTTATCCGGGGAGCGACATCACCATTGTCAGGGAACTGGACAAAGGTTCGAATTACAGAAGATATTATGCGTATTATCTTTCCCAAGGCTTGAAGATTTATGCACTGCTCACAGTACCGGACGGTGAAAAACCTGAAGGCGGCTGGCCAGCGATTGTTTTCAATCACGGATACATTCCGCCAGACGTGTACCGCACAACAGAACGATACATTGCCTATGTAGATGAAATTGCCAAGGCAGGGTATATAGTCTTCCGGATCGACTATCGCGGCCATGACGCGTCGGAAGGTGAGGCAAGGGGTGCATACGGCGATCCAGGTTATGAGATCGATGTCCTGAATGCAGTTGCATCCATCAAGCGCTTTCCAGACGCAAACCCGAATAAGATCGGCATGTGGGGTCATTCCATGGGCGGATATTTGACCCTGCGTGCGATGGTCATTACCAGGGATATAAAAGTGGGCGTGATCTGGGGCGGTGTGGTCGCATCGTATCCGGATATGCTGTACAACTGGCGGAGGACAAGTTCTGTCACACCGTCACCAAGCTCTCGCGGCGCGGGCTGGCGGACACAATGGCTTGAACAATACGGATCACCGGAGCAAAACCCAGCTTTTTGGGACTCGGTCTCGGCCACCAGTTACTTAAGCGATCTCTCGGGCCCGCTTCAGCTGCATCACAGCACAACGGATGAGGAGGTCCCTGTTGAATTTTCAATTCGGCTGGCAGAGCAGGGGCGCGCAGCCGGCAAGATCGTTGACCTATATGAATACGAAGGGGATAACCATAACATCTCTGGAAATTTCGCCACCGCCATGCAGAGAACAATTGCGTTCTTTGATACGTACTTGAAACAAGATGGCTGATCCACTACTTTCTCCCACAGACCAGTGAAAACGAATCACCGAGCTACATAGATTCTATCTGCTTTATGACTCCGTGTCTTGGTGGCCAATTCTTCCTTACCTCTGCTAGAATCAAGATATGCCAGATTTGGTCGGCCAGGCGATCCTCAACCAGTACCAGGTAGAAGCGTTCATAGCACAAACGCCACTCGGTGAATACTACCGTGTAACCGATACATGGCACAACCGACCTCTCGGCTTGATCATCCTGCCCAAATCCATCGCCGACGATTCTGAAGCTCTCAAACAGATCGAGTCCGATTCAAAACAACTGCGGGAGATCAGGCATTCCAACCTCGTCCCCTACCTCGGGTTGTACCAAACACCGAAATTCGCTTTTCTGCTTGAAGAATGGATCGATGGTCCAACCCTGCGCGAAGTTCTCGAACGCGGGCCTATTGCGGTATCCGAAGCTCTGATCTACCTGAAGTCAATTTGTGCGGGGCTGCGCGCCGTCCACAAGCAAGGGTACCTGCATTTGAGTCTCTGGCCAGAGCTAATTCACATCAATCGCCGGGGCGAGATTTTCCTCGGCGGCCTTGGCGGGGCACGCGCCTCTGGCACAAAGGGGTTCTTGCGCGCGGGTCACGTCCCTGCGCTCTACGCGGCACCAGAGCAATTCAGAGGCGAGCAACTCACGGAGGCATCAGACATCTACGCGCTCGCGGCCCTGCTCTACCAATTGATCACCGGTATGTGGATCAGCGGCAGGGCTGCACCCAGATCGCTTGAAACGATTCGTCATCATCACCTTGAAACAGATCCCCCTCCACCGATCCTCCTCAACCACGAAATTCCCGATCATTTCTCGCGCATGCTCACCTGGGCCCTGCGGAAGAAACCGAGCGACCGCCTGCGCACGGCCACCGAGCTCCTGACGTCTCTGGCACTGGCGGCTGAAAAGAACCTGGATGAAATTCCGCTTCGCGTCGAGCCGGCAGAGGCTCCCGGCTCCCCCGCCAGCGGGGTTACCGGCAGGATTCTGTCCGAATGGAAGTATCTGCCGCCTCCGGCGAAGAGCATCCTTGCGGACGACAAGGGACGCATTGATGAACGCATCGCGAAGGTAGCGGCCTCCCAGGCCAAACAGCCGAAGTCGCGTTTCAGATTCCTTCCCGCGCTTGGATTCTTCCTCATCGCAGGATTCATATCCCTTTTTTTCTTTATTCGACCTGCCCCTCTTCCATCCATTCCAACTCCGGTCTATTTGACTCCTTTTGTGGCGGCACAGTTCACTCCCCCACCTACACAAACATTAGAGCCAAAACCAACTCACGCGCCCGGCAATCGGATCGCATTCACCTGTACCCGCGGAGATTACAATCAGATCTGCATGATCGATTTTGATGGGACCAATCTGGCCCAGCTCTCGGATATTCAGGCCAGCAACTACTATCCCGTTTTTGCGCCGCAGGGTGGTTCACTACTATTCTCATCAAATCGAAACGGTGCATTTGATCTCTGGCTGCTATCCTTCGATGAACACCAGCTTGTACAATTGACCCACAACATTGGCAACGTGGTCTCTCCCGACTATTCACCCGATGGAAGCCGGATCGTCTTTGTCAACATGGCGGCTGATGGAACTTCGTCCCTCTGGGTTGTGAATGCAGACGGGCTCAATCCGCACATGATCTATCAGGGTCTCAACACCATCGTTGCAGCGAATTGGTCGCCGGATGGACAGACCATTGCCTATGCCATGTCGCGCGGGGTGGTCAACGAATACGAGATCTTCCTGATTGATAAGGATGGCAAAAACAGCCGGCAGGTTTCGCGAGGGCTCCTGGGCATCGGCGGCAGCGTCGACTGGTCCCCCGATGGTAGGTACCTTCTGATCTATGCGGGACCTGTCGGGGATAAAAATATCTTCCGTATTGATGTCGCTAGCGGCGATGCATCACAGCTCACCCACGGGGGCAACAATGCCGCAGCCACCTATTCCCCTGATGGAAAATATATCGCCTACAATTCTCTGCGCAACGAGGGTCAGGCCGATATTTATATTGCCAAAGCCGATGGGAGTACAGAACGCCGCCTCACTAACAACCCCGAGCCGGATTGGGGTCCACAGTGGGAACCATAGATCAGTAAACAGTGTTCAGTGGTCAGTCTGCAACTCAACCGCACAGGAGCATGAATACTGTGCGATGATATCGAAGCGAGTGAAATAACAGGTCAATGATGTGGGGAGAAGATGCACAGAAAACAGTTTCAGACCAAGGGGCGTAAAGAACCGGCGCGCCTTCACGAGCTCAGAAGATCGTCCATTGAACAAGCCGTAAAAGTCAAACACGTTTTTCTGAGAATTTGATAAGCCGCAAACCTTTACATGCTGGAAATATCATGTATCATCATTCCCAATGGCGTTTTTCCCGGCTCGTACCACAGCCGAATTGTACTGTAGGGCGCCAGCATAACTCAGGGATTTATTTCAATCAGCCCTACATTTCAAGAAGCTGTGGCACCTCCACCGGGGGAGGCGCTGTTAATCTTTAATCCACACAATATGAAAGAAAGGAAGTTTTATGAATGTCCAAACAGCCCAGTTCGTTTTTGTCTTCTAAGTTGGAAGGCCGCCCGAAAGCCGATGGCAGTGGAAATGGCATCTTTGCCCTTAAGCCCCTCAAGCAGGGCGAACTCGTTGCCGTTTTCGGGGGTGTCGTGTATGAATGGGACACCTTTATTCACCTTCCCGATCGTGAACGGAGTCTTTGCATTCAAGTGGAAGAACGGCACTTCCTGGTGCCAAGACCGATCGGCGAAGGGGACTATGTCAATCACTCCTGCAATCCAAATGCAGGACTTTCGGGACAGATCGCACTGGTTGCCATGCGTGACATTCGTCCCGGTGAAGAGGTCTGCTTCGATTACGCCATGTGTGACACGATGCCGTATGATGAGTTCGAGTGCACGTGTGGACAAAAGAATTGCCGCGGCCACGTAAGCGGCAGTGACTGGCAGAAACCGGAGCTTCAAAAGAAGTATGCTGGATACTTTTCGCCCCACGTTCAGCGCAGGATCGATCAACTGAGGCAGGAACGGCGGGCCTTTGTACGAGCCGCACGCGAGAAATCCCGTGCATATGGGACAAAGATCACCGCACCGAACATAGCGTACGAATAGATCAAGAACCGCCTTGTGGACTACTCCACAAGGCGGTTCACTTTTGGGGAGATACTATTTTCAAATCGAACCGATGCAAGGCGGTAAAACCATAATTTGGGTTTTCCTTTAGGCGGCTCCTCCCCGATCCTTCTGGAGACTTCCTTGGCGGTCATGGAACACGCCATCTCCTAGAATCTTCCATGGCGAAAAGCGTAATAAAAATGTGATGTTTGCCTATTGAATTGCAGCGGATTCCAAGTACTATTAATAGTGGCGGCGGATCTATTCAAAAGCATAGGGAGACAAGAGAGTGAACCAAAAACCTGCAATTTCCTTGCTCTGCAGATTATTCTCGATAATCCTGCCTGTGGGTCTCCTGTTCTCGAATTTGGGAACAGGCGAGGTATCCCCTGTTCAAGCACAGGCAGTGGAATACGAAACGCTCATTAACCTGACGGTCAACAAATCTGGGAACGGCAGCGGCACGATTGCAAGTGACCCAGCCGGGATCGATTGCGGTCCGACTTGTACTTACGACTTCGCATTGGACACAGCGGTGACACTGACTGCTTCCGCAGCGCCCGGTTCGATCTTCACAGGCTGGAGCGGCGCGGGATGCACGGGTACAGGCTCCTGCGTTGTCACAATGACGGGGGTGACAACCGTCACGGCGAACTTCGACCTGCAGGTACTGACGCTAAGCGTGACCAAAACCGGCCTCGGCACGGGAACAGTAACGAGCGACCCTGCTGGAATTGACTGCGGCTCGATTTGTATGTATGACTTCCCTTCGGATACAGTCGTGACATTGGCCGCTTCCGCAGCGGCAGGTTCCACGTTCACAGGCTGGGGCGGCGCATGTTCCGGCAGCAGCACGTGTCAGGTCACCATGGATGCCGCCAAATCCGTCACCGCCACTTTTGCCCTCAACGCGTATACACTGACAGTTTCCAAGGCTGGCAACGGCAGCGGCACCGTGACCAGCAGCCCGGCCGGCATCAGCTGCGGCTCGACCTGTTCTGCAGATTTCGACTTCAGCACTTTGGTCACTCTCACGGCAGGGGCCCTTGCCGGTTCCACGTTTACAGGCTGGGACGGCGCATGTTCCGGCAGCGGCACATGTCAGGTCACGATGGATGCCGCCAGGTCCGTCACAGCGACGTTCACACTGAATGTTTACACACTGACGCTTTCGAAGACCGGTACCGGCACTGGCACCGTGACCAGCAACCCTGCTGGCATCGACTGCGGCCTGGATTGTTCCGAACCCTATGCTTTCAACACAACCGTGACATTGACCGCGTCCGCAGCAACCGGGGCAACCTTCACAGGCTGGAGCGGAGGAGGGTGTTCGGGCCCAGGCACCTGCCAGGTCACGATGGATGCCGCCAGGTCTGTCACCGCTACCTTTACACTGAATGTTTACGCATTGACGGTGTCGAAGACCGGCAACGGCAGCGGCACCGTGACCAGTAACCCGGCCGGCATTAGCTGCGGCTTGACCTGTTCTGCAGATTTCGACTTCAGCACTTTAGTCACTCTCACTCCAGAGGCCGCTGCCGGTTCCACCTTCACAGGCTGGGGCGGCGCATGTTCCGGCAGCGACACATGTCAGGTCACTATGGACGCCGCCAGGTCCGTCACAGCGACCTTTACACTGAATGTTTACGCACTTACGGTTTCGAAGACCGGTACCGGCAGCGGCACCGTGACAAGCAACCCGGCTGCCATTAACTGCGGCTCGACCTGTTCTGCGAGCTTCAACTACAGCACCGTGGTCACTCTGACGCCGACCGCATCGCCCGGTTCCAGCTTCACCGGCTGGAGTGGTGCTTGTTCTGGCAGCGGCACATGCCAGGTCACTATGGACGCCGCCAGGTCCGTCACCGCGAGCTTCACAATAAATACTTACACCCTTACCATTTCAAAGAACGGCGCCGGCTTAGGTACCGTCACCAGCAGCCCTGCGGGAATTAATTGTGGTTCGACTTGCTCGGCCAGCTTCAACTACATCACCGCGGTGACGCTGACCGCCTCCGCAGCCACCGGGTCTACTTTCAACGGCTGGAGTGGCGGAGGCTGCTCGGGCACGGGATCCTGCATCGTGACAATGACCGCGGCTGCCACGGTCACCGCGACTTTTGGCGATCCGACTCCTCCCACTGTCTCCTGGGTTGCGCCGGTCACCAATGGCCAGGTGTTTAACGTACGCACCCAATCGATCCAGCTCGAAGCCAGCGCCAGCGACAATGTTGGTATCTCCAAAGTCACTTTCTCACGGTGGGATTATGTGAACCTGCGCTTTGTTGAGATCGGAAATGTATCTACGCAACCGTACCGCATCAGCCTTGATCCCAGCACATTGCTTCCTGGCCCGAACGAGATAGATGCGTTTGCCTATGATACAGCAGGAAATTCGGTCTCCAGCTACATATGGTTGAATCACATACTCACATA
The DNA here is from genome assembly GCA_029782225.1 of Chloroflexota bacterium. Classification (GTDB taxonomy): domain Bacteria; phylum Chloroflexota; class Anaerolineae; order Anaerolineales; family Villigracilaceae; genus JAKOVF01. Next base: position 75,468 of record JAKOVF010000178.1, read on the forward strand.
CATGCTGACTGTAAACAAGACTGGCGGCGGAACTGGCACGGTGACCAGCAGCCCATCCGGGGTCAACTGTGGTTCCGATTGTTCCCAAGTCTACGACGAGAACACTTCGGTCACATTGACCGCCAATCCTTCCACTGGATCGGCTTTCACAGGCTGGAGCGGTGGAGGTTGCTCGGGTACAGGCACATGTACAGTGGCAATGACCGCGGCGACCACGGTCACGGCGAATTTCAGCGTGCAGACGCCAACCTTGACTGTAGCCAAACCCGGCACCGGCGATGGAACCGTGACGAGCAGCCCGGCCGGCATCAACTGTGGTTCAGATTGTTCCCAGTCATACGCTTACAACACGAGCGTCACTTTGACGGCCGCTGCAGGGAGCGGTTCTTCATTCACCGGCTGGAGCGGAGGAGGCTGCTCCGGTACAGGCACTTGCACCGTCGCGATGACGGCCACGACTACCGTCTCTGCAACTTTCACCGCGCAGGGCCCCAAATTGACCATCAGCAAATCCGGAAATGGCAGTGGAACCGTCACGAGCGTTCCCTCCGGGATCAATTGCGGCACGGACTGCTCAGAGCCCTATCTTCTCAATACGCAGGTCACACTGACGGCTTCGCCGGCAAGCGGCTCTTCGTTCACCGGTTGGAGCGGTGGAGGGTGCTCTGGCACCGGAACCTGTATGGTGACGATGACCACTGCTGCGACCATCGCTGCCAGTTTCGTGCAATTGCCTGGAAAAATTGTCCTAGGGTCGCCCTCTGGCACGGCCAGTTCCGCCCAGCCAACTTTTACATGGAACGCGGATGTTCTGGCAACGTGGTATTACCTGCGTGTGAAGATGGCAGATAACTCCGTACTCTTTAGTCAATGGTATCAGGCGCCGAATGTCTGTAGCGGCAACACTTGCTCCACTCGATCTCCCAGTACAATTGCAGGCGGGAGCTATGCGTGGGACGTTCAAACCTGGAACGAGGGCGGCTACGGGCCATGGAGCAATCCCATGACTTTCACCGTTCCATTCAAACCGGGAACTGCATCCCTGCGAGCACCCGCGGCAACAATTGCGTTCCTGCAACCTGCCTTTGTCTGGGATGCTTCGCCGGATGACGGGACGACCGATCCTGCCACCTGGTATTACCTGTGGCTCAATGGGCCATCCGGGAAAGTTCTTGGACAATGGTATGAAGCTGCTGCTGTTTGCTCAGGCGGCTCTTGCACTGTAACACCGACCATCACCCTTGAGAACGGAACCTCGTATACCTGGTGGGTGCAAACCTGGAATGGGGCCGGGACCGGCCCGTGGAGCACTGCCATGAGCTTCACGCCCTATCCTGTCGGTGTTGCCGGCCTGTTATCGCCCGGTGGGGCTATCGGCGCTAATTACACTCCCTTGTACAAGTGGAATGTCGTCTCTGGTGCTACCTGGTATTACCTCTGGGTCAGTGGCCCTTCCGGAAAGGTGCTTAACCAGTGGTATGAGGCGTCGGCTATTTGTAATTCGACAACCTGCTCAGTGACTCCAAGTGTCACGCTTGGGGGCGGGCAGCACAGTTGGTGGGTACAGACGTGGAACAGCGCCGGTTTTGGTCCGTGGAGCTCAGGAATGAGCTTCACGACTACGCCATTGGGCGCCGCTACGCTGGTCACACCGAACGGGAACATCAGCACGAACTATAATCCGACATACAAATGGAACGTGGTACCGGGTGCGACCTGGTATTACCTGTGGGTGAATGGGCCGAGCAGAAATTTAATCCAGCAGTGGTATCAGGCCTCGGCCATTTGCAATAGCACCACTTGTTCAATCACTCCGGCTGTTACGCTTGGAGGTGGTGATCACACCTGGTGGGTGCAGACTTGGAACGCGGCAGGATTGGGCCCGTGGAGTAGTGGCATGAACTTCACTACCACACCTTTGGGCGCCGCGACACTGGTCTCGCCTGGCGGCAGCATCACCAACCACAAACCCACCTACACCTGGAATGCAGTGCCGGGTGCGACCTACTATTATCTCTGGGTGAATGGACCGAGTGGAAATGTGATCCAGCAGTGGTACACATCTGCTCAGGCGAACTGCACTGCATCGACCTGCTCAGTCACACCGGCTACCACGCTGGCAAGCGGTGACCACACGTGGTGGATCCAAACCTGGAATTCGGCTGGCACAGGTCCCTGGAGCAGCGCAAAGAACTTTACAGTAACGCCATAGGAGAAAAAAGCATCGGCCCGGATTTTGCTCCGGGCCGATCTGATTCATCCCACAACTGGTGTCGCTCAGATGCGAGGTCCCGCGTCGATCACTTCCTGCGGTGTTCCATCCTTGAACTTCGCAAAGTTCTCGACGAACCTTTGCGCCAGGTCTTTATATCTCTTATCATACTCAGCGCGGCTGGGCCACGCTGACCAGGGCTCCAGCACCGAATCCGGCACGCCGGGGCAGGTCTTCGGCACTTCAAAGCCGAATACCGGGTCACGATAATATTCGACCTTCGCCAGCTTGCCGGTCAGCGCTGCATTGAGCAGGGCGCGTGTGTGTTTGATACTGATGCGCTTGCCGATTCCATATGGGCCGCCAACCCAGCCGGTATTCACCAGCCAGCAGGTCACTCCATAACGTTCGATCTTGCCCCGCAGCAGTTCCGCGTACTTGTAGGGATGGTGCACCATGAACGGGCCGCCAAAGCATGCACTGAACGTGATCTCAGGTTCGTCGCGAAGCCCGATCTCCGTGCCACCAACTTTCGATGTATAACCGGAGATGAACTGATACAGCGCCTGTTCCGGCGTCAGGCGGGCAATGGGCGGCATTACACCGGACGCATCACAGGTCAGGAAGATGACATTCTTCGGATGTCCCGCCTTCTTCTCAGGCACCGCGTTGGCAATGAATTCCAGCGGATACGAAGCACGGGTATTTTCTGTGAGCGTGTCGTCGTCAAGGTCGATATGGCGTGTAACAGGGTCGTACGGCACATTCTCGAGCACAGTGCCATAGCGCTTGGTCGTCGCGTAGATCTCCGGCTCCGCAGATTCCGATAGCCCGATGACCTTTGCGTAACAGCCGCCCTCAAAGTTGAAAACGCCGTCGTCGCTCCAGCCATGTTCATCGTCCCCGATGAGGCGTCGCGTGGGATCGGCCGAAAGCGTGGTCTTGCCAGTGCCGCTGAGGCCGAAGAAGAGAGCCACATCATTTGCATCCTGTGGATCCACATTAGCGGAACAATGCATTGAGAGCACGCCTTCCAGTGGCAGCAGATAATTCAAGATGGTGAATACAGACTTTTTGATCTCGCCGGCATAAGCGGTGTTGCCAATGATTGCCAGCTTCTTTTCAAAGGACAGGCAAATGAACGTATCGCTGGCCGTGTTGTCGACTGCCGGAACACCCTTGAAATCCGGCATCGAGATGATCGTAAACTCCGGAACGAAACGTTTGTACTCCTCCAGCGACTGCGGCAATATGAACATATTGCGCACGAACAGGCTGTGCCATGCCAGCTGTGTCACAATGCGGACGGGCAGGCGGAAATTTTCATCGGCGCCCGCGTATAGATCCTGGACAAAGACGTCGCGGCCCTGGAGGAAACCCAGCAGGCGGTCATACAGGACTTCGAACTTGTCCGCCGCAAAGGGACGGTTATACACGCCCCACCAGACATTTCCCTCAGAATCAGCTTCCCGCACCACAAATTTATCGGTCGCAGCACGCGCAGTATGTTTTCCGGTGTTGGCCACAAAAGGTCCGCCAGCAGTCGTCGCACCTTCGCCGCGGAAAATGGCTTCTTCGTAAAGGCATTCGCTTGCCAGATTCCAATAAGCCAATCGCAAATTGCTGATGGCGTGATTCGAAAGGTTGTAATCCGCCTTGCGTACCTGAGCCACTGACTCTGCCGGGGTCTTGATGTTGAGTAGATTGTTCATAGGTTATAGCCAATCCCTTATCAATTTCTTTTCGCCGATGTAGATCTCGTTCGGGCTGGACGGGTCGAGCGCCCATTTGATCCGGGCGATCCCCTCGGTCACGTCCTTCACTGTCCCTGAGAAAGAGATACGGATGTGACCTTCCATCCCAAATTCCTTCCCGGGCACCACGACGACCAGCGCCTTCTTGAGCAGGAATTTCGAAAGTTCCACCGAATTCGTGGAGAACGCGCGCAAGTCTGGCAAAGCGTAGAACGTGCCCTTGGGCTCGATCAGCCGCGCGCCGTTGAAGCTTTTCATCTCCTGCAACAGGACATTGCGATTGTTCTCGATCTGCAGACGCAGCGCCTCGATCACGGACTGTAAGCCGTTCAGCGCGCCCTCCGCTGCGCTCTGGCTGACAGGGGATACCCCCGAAGTGGTTTGCGCCGTGACATTGGTCATCACCCGGACCATGTCACGCGGCGCCACCACCCACCCCACGCGGAAGCCGGTCATGCCATACAGCTTTGCCACACCGTTGATCACAATGACATTGGTGTTCTCGATATCCTTCTTCATATAGTTGTAGGCAGGCACGGCCACATTGCGATCAAAGGTCAACTTGTGGTAAATATCGTCGCAGACCAGGTAGATTCCCTTCCGTTCACAAAAGTCCACCAGCTTCCCGATTAATTCCGGTGGATAGATTTCGCCGGATGGATTATTCGGGCTGTTGACAATGATCGCACGCGTGTAGCCGGTCACTGCTCTTTCGATGTCCTCGAAGCGCGGAGTGAAAGTGCCATCCTCGGGCGTGACAATGACCGGCACACCGTAGCACATCTTGATGATCTCAGGATATGAGACCCAGTACGGCGCCAGGACAATCACTTCGTCCTGCGGGTTGAGAATGGTATAGAAAATATTGAACAGGGATTGCTTGGCCCCGTTGGTGACGATCACGTTTTCGGGTGCGACCAGCCGGTTATAGTTTTCCTCTGTATAACGGATGATCGCCTTTTTGAGGGCAGGTGTCCCATCAGCCGGTGTGTACTTCACTTCGCCGCTGGTCAATTTTGCGGCAGATGAAAGGATGGCATTGATGGGCGTCTTATTCTTTGGTTCACCGATCCCGAGATGGATGACCGGTTCCCCACGTTCACGCAAGAGGCGGGCTTCTTCGTTGAGCGCCAGCGTCGGTGATTCGGCAATTTCAGTTGCCAGCTTGCTGAGTTTCATTGCGACTCCTGATTAAAAAGTTCACCTGGTCAGCCGGAAAGCGGACCAGGCGCTATGTTGCATAAAGACACGCCCAGACTCGCAGGGCGCGTATTATTCCCAGTTATTATGTGAAAAATGCCTTTCACGGTGTGATTATACCTTACGTGCATTTTCAGGGGACGTAGGTGACTACAAGCTTTGGGCCGGTGGAGGATTCCCTGCTGGAATACTCGGTCATGGCGGTACCACTGGCAGCGATCATCATGACTCCATAGTTCTCATCCGGATAATCGATCCAGTTCTCGACCATGACCGTGTCCAGAGCCACAGTACGCACACATCTGGCGCTGTTGTTGAGCGCAAGCTCTCCGAACGGCGCAAAATCGTCATAGAAAGGCTGGTCATTCCAGGTCACATTCTCCACCCACGGTTCGAGGATCTCCCAAAACTCAACTGTGTAGTTCGATGTCTTGGATACGTCAATATACAGCGTTGCACTCTCAACGGTGCTGCCCATAGGAATACTGCTCAGGTCAAACCGCATCAGGACACGCTTCTCCTTGCTGCCAAACTCGACCTGAAGCTTTGGCGCTTTTTCATTAGATGAATCTGGCTTGTCGGCGTCGACCCAGGTATCCTGTGCAGCCACAAACCCGGTAGACGGATACGCCGCGCAAGCAGCACTCGGGGTCGTGGATGCAGTGGAATTTAATGGAATTGTTGCAGTGGCTGTGGGCGTCCGTGTGGGAGTTGCGCTGGCAGAGCCGGGCGTGCTGCTCGCCGGGCCGGGCTCCGAGGTTCGCGTGGAGGTTGCAGATGAACTGCTCGTGGCAGTGCGCAGGGAAGCTGGAGGCGTAGACCCGGGTGGATTCAAAGGGCCGGTGAAAGGGGTCGGTGTGAAGGTGGAAGGGACGAAGGCTGTATCTGTCACCACGGCGGCCGTATCCGCGGGTGGAGCGGTGATCGACAGGGTGAAATCGGGGGATCCGGTCACCTGAAAAGTGGGCCGGGTACTCGTGGGCAATGGAATGGTCGAGGTTGGGACCGGCAGGCTCATCTCGTGGGCCATCGTGGCAACCCTCAGATTAATATCCGGATCAAAAGGGTTGTCGTCCACCATGGCCGCCTGGACCACACCCAGGCCCACAGCCGGAAACGAAGTGCCAAGAGGATACTTACTATAATCAGCCGTTTCTCTGGCGTGCAGGTCAACGGGCAAATAGGAAGTGGAATCCGTCTCACGCGACCAGATAGGGAGCAGAGTAGCTAGAACGGCCAGGAACAGGAATACAACCACAAATAACGACAGGCGCTCCCAACGGCGCATATGAGCCAGCATGGAAGAAAGCCGCACAAGGAGGCCCCGGCCGCTTGGATTCATTCAGCCTCATACCAGTTGATAAAACTCACAAAGGGATCAACCAGGCCCGGGTCGAAGTATTTCCCCTTTTGCTCGCTGATGTACTGCAGCGTTTCCTCTCTGGAAAGGCCCGAGCGATACGGACGGTCACTGGTCATCGCATCCCACACATCCACGAGCGCGAAGATACGCGCGGGCAAGGGGATCTGCTCCCCTTTCAACGCGTAGGGATAACCCGCGCCATCCCAGTGCTCATGATGGTACATGGGAATGTCCAGGCTCGTTTCGAGGAATTTGATACCTTTGAGGGACTGTTCTGCAAACTGAGGGTGCTGCCGCATGATGCTCCATTCCTCATCGGTCAGGCGGCCGGGCTTGTTCAGGATCGCATCCGGAATCCCCATTTTGCCGATGTCATGGAGCAGCGAACCACGCCAGATTTGAACCAGCGCCTCTCCCGCGACGCCGAGCGAGGCTGCAAAATCCTTTGCAATTTGCGCCACTCTCGAGGTGTGCCCCAGGACTTCCTTATCCCGCAACTCCAGAGTATGCGACCACCCGAGCAGCGTGGAGTCATAGGCTTCCACCAATTCGGCCTTTGACCGGTCCAGGCTGGAGACCATTTCGTTGAAGGAACGCGCGAAAAGTTCCAGTTCATCATTCGTGCGCACATCGACGCTCACGCCAGCCTCCCCCCGTTCGACCGCCCGCGTCGCCTGAACCAGCCGGATGAGCGGACGCGTGATCAGGTTGGCAAGGTTGATGCCCACCAGGATGACCAGCAGGGTCGCAAGTGTGAGCAGCAGAAGAAGCTGAAGCCGGGTCGCACGGCTCGCATTGACCAGGAAGAACTCTGAAAGAGACACACCCAGGATGCCCATATCGCGCTGACCGCGCGCCTCCCACGGACCGAGGAGCTCTGAATAATTCACATTGCTGGAAGTGACTTCGCGGCGCGTCCCCAGGTCACGCTTCACACTCTGGGCATCCTGCTCAGCCAGTATTTCCCCGGCCAGAGCCGGATCGATGGGAGTAGTGGACACAAATGTGCTGGCAAGAGGCGTTCCATCAACGGAATACAGCGTAACCTGCGCCAGAGTGTCCTCGCGCATTTCCCGCACAAGAGTATTCAGCGTCTTCCCCACCAGCAGGATCCCCATTAAACGGCCCTCTTTATCAACGACAGGGCCCGATACGTAAAAAACATTCCCAACATCCGTGGCAACAAAACCGGAGTATTTGTCGCCGAGAGAATCCGTCTTATTCTTCATGATCTTCGTGACCATGTCCATTTCGCTGAAGAACCGGTCCCCGCCAGAAAAGTAGTACTCCTCCAATTTCCCCCCGGGGATATGCTTCATCGAGAGCACCGTGTCGCCGCGCGGACCAAGGAACTCCACCGCCTCCTCATGATTGTTCACAACCACGCCAAAGGTCAGTTCCCGCAAATGAACCGCATCGCCCTGCGAGAGCGCCTCAGGGACTCCTTCCGTGAAACTGAGCTGCCTGAGCATGGAGAGCAGCCGCGTTTCCTCGGCGGTCATATCCTCTGAGGCGAGCCGTCCCACCTCGATCAGTTGATTCGAGAACCGCTCATCCACCGTATCGAAAACAATCTTGGTCATGAGCAGGGATGCGCCGAATGCCATGGCCAGCGCCAGGGCAAAATAAGGCAGCGTGATCTTCGTCCGGAGCGGCACGCGCACTTTCGGCAGGTCCGCGGCATCCTCTGCTTTCAACCCCGTCCCAGGCTTGCTCGATAAAAAACCCCCAATGGTGGATCTTAACTGTTTCATAAGCCTGATTATAAATGCTCAGGCGGCTTTCGGGCTTTCAGGTACATAACAGGCCCTCACCCATCCCCGGCCCTTCCCTCTCCCAACCTGTGGGAGAGGAAAGGGAGAAATGCAAAAGATGATGAAGGATAAATACTAAAGGACTGTCTACTGGCAGGGAAACTCGGCCGGGTTCAACTCATGCGCCTGGTTCCACAGGTTCTCGTATTCCTTCAGATAAAGCGCGGCAATCTCTGCATTATCCAAGATGATGACGTTCTCCTCGTTCGCATCATCTGCGCTGGACGAATAGTTCAGTGAGCCCGTGACAACGATCGAGTTATCGATGATGATGATCTTGTCATGCAGGAAACTGGAGTTGCCATCCTGCCGCACCGGCACATTGGCGCAGAAGAACGTTTTCAACTCGGAGCTGGGGCTGTTGCTGCTGAAGGTCTCGTAGACTCCCTGCACATCTACGCCCGCGGCCGCGCGGTCGATCATGGACTTCGCCAGTGGATAATCGGTGAAGCTGAAAGCCAGAAAGCGGATGCTGGTCTGGGCGTCGTTCACGAGCGCAATGAGCTGGCTCACCACGTGGTCTTCGGCGGAGAACAATACCTGAATCGGGGTGCCATCGAGGATGGTCCACTGCTGGTTGACCGTGGAAGGTGCGCGCGGCCCAAGCTGTGCAGTCCACAGCTCCTGCCATTCGCGTTCGTAGATGAGCGCAACTTCCGGCGAATGGATGGCGATGACGTTATTGTTCTGCTTGTAGATGCCGTTGACCGTGATGTTGGTAGAGCCGGTCCACAGGATCTGCTGATCGAAGATCCAGAACTTGCTGTGCATCAGCGCCGTGCGGCCCGCATCATCCTTGACCTCGATGCCTGCCGCCGTTAAAACGGCAAACTGGCCCCGCCCGGGCTGTGCGTCGATGCCCAGCCCGTTTTCGTCATCCGTTACCCAGCGGACATCCACGCCGCGGTTGTGCGCCGCGACCAGGGCCTGGGCGACGCGCGGCAGGTTGAACTCAAAGGATGCAATATGAATGCTCGTCTGCGCCGCGCCGATCAGTGCGATCAGTTTTTCCTCGATGGACCCGGCCGGGTTCGCCGGGTCCTTCATGGTCAGCGGATCGGTGAAGTAGACATCCCACCAACGAGGAGCCGCCGGCGCGGTAGGTGTGGGCGGTACATCGACGACCGGCGTTGACGTTTCGGGCTGAACGACAATGGTTGGAGTTTCCGTAGGAGGCGAGACGGTAACAGTATCCGTTGGGGGCAACGGACTCTGGGTAAAGGGATCGGAGGGCAGAGGCAGCGGGATGGGCGCACAGGCGGCGAGGATGAAAGCCAGGATGAGCCCCGCGCGCTTCGGAATCACTGGCTCTCCAGGGCGGTAAAGTCCTGCGGGCTGCCGAGGGTCCGATGAGCGGCTTCGGGCGAGATGCGCTTGATGAGGCCGCCGAGCACGGAGCCTGTCCCCACTTCCGCGAACGTTCGGATCCCCTGCCCTGTCATGAACCTGACCGAATCCGTCCAGCGCACGCGCGACTGCATCTGCGATTTGATGTCGGCGCGGGCCTCGTCGGGCGAGGTCAGCGGCGCAGCATGCACGTTCCCGATCACAGGGATGTGCAGTTCACCGAACGGTGCGGCGTCCACCGCGGCATTCCAATCTGCTTGAATGGAATCCATCAACGGGGAGTGCGCGGCGATGCTGACAGCCAGCGGCAGGGCGCGCTTTGCCCCGGCGGCCTTCGCTCCGGCAATGGCGCGGTCCACAGCGGACTTTGCGCCTGAGATGACCACCTGCCCCGGGCAGTTGTCGTTGGCAACCTGCACGATCTCGGCCTCCGTGCTGGCTTCGGCACAGACTTTATCAAGGGTTGGAATGTCGAGGCCCAGGATGGCGGCCATTCCGCCGGGCGCCAGTTCGCCGGCGCGCTTCATCAGCTCGCCGCGAACCCGCACGAGACGCAGACCGTCCGCAAAGGTCAGTGCACCACAGGCCGCGAGAGCAGAGAGTTCGCCGAGCGAATGCCCGGCCAGCGCGGCAGGCTGGAGATCCGGGTAGAGACGCGAAAATGCCCGGTAGGCCGCGAGGGAATGGATGTAGAGCGCCGGCTGGGTGTTGACCGTGTCATTTAAGTCGGCGTCCGGCCCATCCCACATGATCCCCGAAAAAGGAAAGCCGAGAATCTCATCCGCTTCGTCAAAGACCTGCTTTGCGGCAGGATAGGCCAGAGCAAGCTCGCGGCCCATGCCAACGGCCTGCGAGCCCTGGCCGGGGAATACAAAGGCGGTGGTGGTGGGATCGAGGTTCATGAAATCTCCCGGTAGATCACGCTTGAAGCGCGACCTTCTCAGCGCGAAGTTTTGCACTTAAACACAAACGGGCCGTGAACGTCACGACCCGTTTTGCCCGAAAGGGATTATGCAGCGGGTTTCTTTTCTTTCTTGACTTCGACGACTTCACGGCCGTCGTAGAAACCGCAGTTGGGGCAGACGGTATGCGGGAGGCGCATGGAGCCGCAGTTGGAACAGGCGACAAGGTTGCGCGGTTGCAGGGCATCCTGCGAGCGGCGGCGGTCGCGGCGGCCCTTGGAATGTTTGCGCTTTGGATGTGGGGGCATGTCTTTCTCCTTATTGTGACAAGAACATGCCGGGCGTTGGTGCCCGGCGTTTTTTTGTGCAAGCTGGCTGATTATATAGGTTGGTTAGTGGGGTGTCAAGCTGCAGGTTGAAGGTGTCAGGCGTCGAGAGGAGAGGGGAGCTGGATGAGGAGCGATCCGGCGGCATTGATGGAATCTGAGGATTGGAGAACGACGCGATATTCTGCTTTCTCTTCTTTGATCTCGTCGAGCGGGGATCTCACTGCCATTCCGCCACGCTGGAGGACGTGGGTGTAGATCATGGTGGTCTTGACATCTTTGTGGCCGAGAAGTTCCTGCACAGTGCGGATGTCGTAGCCGCTTTCGAGGAGATGGGTGGCAAAGCTGTGCCGGAAGGTATGGCAGGTCACATGCTTGTCGATGCGGGCCTGGCGCGCGGCGGAGCGGACGGCCTTCTGGAGGCTGGATTCGTTGAGGTGGTGGCGCTGTTTGACGCCGCTGACCGGATCGATGGAAAAGTCCGGCGCGGGGAAGACGTACTGCCAGGCGAACTCGCGGCTGGCGTTGGGGAACTTCCGCTCGAGGGCATAGGGCAGATAAACGGTCCCGAGGCCCTGCAAGAGGTCCGACTCGTGGCGGGCTTTGACCTGCTGGAGGTGAAGGCGCAGCGGTTCGAGCAGGGTACCGGGGAACATCGTCACGCGGTCGTTCTCCCCTTTCCCATCGCGGACGATGATCTGGCGGTTGGCGAAATCGAGGTCCTTGACGCGCAGGCGCAGGACTTCCATGAGGCGGAGTCCGCTGCCGTACATGAGCTGGGCCATGATCCGGTAGATGCCGTCCATCTTCTCGATGACCCTTTTCGCTTCGTCGCGGGAGAGGACGGTGGGGACGCGCTTCGGCCGCGTCGGCCGGATCGGGACGAGGGCCGCATCATCCAGCTCCATGTTGAGAACGTGGCGATAGAGGAAGAGGATGGCGCTGATGGCCTGGTTCTGGGTGGAGGCGGCAACGTCCCGGCGGTTGACGAGGTCAGTGATGAAGCTGTTGATCTCAGCCACACCCATCTCACGGGGATGACGTTTGCCGTGGAAGAGGATGTACTGCCGCACCCATGAGACGTAGGTCGTTTCGGTGCGGAGGGAATAGTGTCGGTTGCGCAGGGCTTCGCTGTACTGGTCGAGGAGCTTTTTTCCCTTCGTGAACGATGTCTCCTTTGGAGATGATTTCCCCTGTGGGGATTTCGGCGGGAATGGAGCATTGGAAGGCGGCAGTGGGAAGTTTGGCATGATGGGTGACCTTCGGTGTGAGGAGTGGGGATGGTGGATCGGTAGATTGGTAATTGGTAATCAGGCGGGTGGACTATTGATTTTTGGCGGGTGGCCCCCTATAATGGGGTCATGGCGGTCTTAGAATGTGCGTTTTAGGTCCCGGTTGTAACGCTTGCTGAGCGGGTGGAAGAATTCACGGAATCAGATTTACGGGTAAATTCGTCGGTTTTGGTCCCTGGAGCGGCCGGAAGTTCGTTGTCCACCTTTTAAATATAAAGGCCGTTAAGCGGAAAGTTTCCGCATAATACCACAATTTGGTGTCTTAAGCGGACTTCGTCCGCTTACACAATAGTTGGGCGGCTGAAAGTAGAAACACGTGATTTCAATTTTTGGAGAAAGAATGGGAAGGGCTAAATTGAGAAAATATGTATTGCTAATCGCGGCAATTATCGCTGTAATAGTGTCAGGTTGTCAAAACGCCAATGGAGCAACTCCTATGCCAAATACATCGCAGAATAATTTGCCTGTCATCAAAACGGATGATGAGCATTTACAAATCGAGAGAAGCGATGGTACAGTAGCGCCAGCCTATGAAATTGTTGCGGGAAATGGCTTTGTACTGGATACATCAGGTTATGAAATCCAGATACCGTCGAATTTGAATATTTCTCAGCCTAATATGATTCAAGTTGTTCTCGATAATGACAAAATGTATTACGTCAATTGGGAAGTTGGAAAAACTTCATATACAATTACTTCAGATACGCTCCGTCCGCTACAAAACTCAAAACCTTTTGGCGTTTTGCAGTCAGGTCAAACAATAGTGGTTGCAGTTGGTTTTTTGGATAACAACGGGCAAACCACAGGTCAAGTTGCTTTTTATCCGCTATGGTACGCAATGATTGATGTTCAATGATGTTGTTTGCTTTGAAACACCAA
>JAKOVF010000201.1 GCA_029782225.1 Chloroflexota bacterium
AGGTATCTGCAGCCTGGTAGCCGGTGTCCCCGGCTTGAGTGAAAACATCACGGTTCGGAGCGTCGTGGGCCGCTTCCTGGAACACAGCCGGATCTATTATTTCTATAACTGTGGAAACGAAGAAATCTATCTTGGAAGCGCGGATCTGATGACGCGTAATTTAGATCATCGGGTCGAGGTTGTGTTTCCAGCAGAGAAGAACGAACACATCCGTCATCTGCGCGACCATGTGTTGGAGACATATTTGAGAGAGAACTCCAGGACGCGCATCCTGGAGTCGGACGGCTCCTATACGCGCTTGATTTCAGATAAGCACAGTGATACAGAAGAAATCAACGTTCAGGAGCGTTTGATGAGTCAGAGTTGGGGAAAGAAATCTAACTGAACGGAATCGTAAAAAAGAACGTACTTCCCCTGCCTTCGGTGCTTTCCGCCCAGATCCTGCCGCGATGCGCTTCGACAATGTGTCTGGCAATTGACAGTCCCAGCCCGGTCCCTCCCCCTGCGCGCGAACGGTCCGACTTATAAAAGCGCTCGAAGATGCGGGGCAGATCATCCGCGGGAATGCCGATTCCTGGATCTTTGACAGCGAATCGGACTGACCCGTCAACTGCCTCCCCTAAAAGCACAATTTCTCCCCCGGCCTTTGTAAACTTCACTGAGTTGTGAATCAAATTCACGAGCACTTGCTCCAGCCGTGACCGGTCCGCGCGCACCATAGGCAGATCTTCCGGGCAAGTGACGGTTAGCTTCAAGCCAGCGCGTTCCGCGTGCATCTTCATGCGGTCCGCGGCGGAGGTAAGCAGACTTCTCGGCACAAGAGGCGCCAGCACCAGCTCCACCTGTCCCGACTCAATGCGCGAGAGATCGAGCAGTTCCTGCGCCATCTGTGTCAACGCGTCGACTTCAGTGGCGATCCTCCCCAAAAAACGCGGACCCACTTCCGGGTCCGCAAGAGCGCCGTTTTGTAGAGTCTCGGTGAGGGCCCGCAGAGAGGCGAGCGGAGTCCGCAACTCATGCGAAACATTCGAGATGAAGTCCCGCCGTACCGTCTCCAGTTTGCGGACGCGGGTCAGGTCCTGCACGAGCAACAGGCTTCCGCCCGCATGGGTATCGGGAATGGCAAACAGTTGTAGGAATTGATGCCGCGCAGGCAGCTCCACTGATTCGCTTTGCGTTTTGCGCGTCTGCTGGCATCGACGCCAGGCCTCGATCAACTGATGGTTGCGGACCACCTCGGCAATGCTATCTCCGATGGGATTAGCGTTCTCGAAGAGCCTGCAGGCGGCCGGATTCGCGTATTGGACTTGTCCATTGGCATCTGCAATAAGCACACCGTCCGTGAGCTGCTCGAGGACGGTCGCAAGGCGGGCGTTCTCTGAGTTCAATGCTGAAAGTTGAAGGTTAAGGGAGGTCCGCAGGGATGCGATGGCACTCGATAGATCTTCAAGTTCTTCTACATCGGCAGGAAAGGTTTCGGGCTGTTCATGGATGAGATGCGCATACTGGTTGAGGTGCTTCTTCAAATCAAAATATCGCCACGCAAACCACGCGGCGATCAGCATAAAAACAACCAGTCCGATCCAGAGTGCTATGTTCATTTGAGCTTGGACTTTTGACCTTCGACTTTGTCTATCCTTCGAACCGATATCCTCCGCCTCGCACCGTGACAATTCGTTGAGGATTGGCAGGGTCTTTTTCGATTTTCTGCCTCAGCCATCTCACATGCACATCCACCGTGCGGCTGTCGCCAATGTAGTCCCAGCCCCAGACGCGTTCCAGGACAAATTCGCGCGAGAGCATCTGTCCTTTGTGCTCGGCGAAGAAGACCAGTAATTGATATTCCTGCGGCTTGAGCTGTAAAGGTTGACCGTCCAGCGTCACTTCGCCGCGCGTGAGGTTGATGATGAGATTTCCGAATTCAAGGGTTTCATGTGGCGCTTCGGCCGATTCCTTACTCAATTCCTCGCGTAGCAGCCTTGAGCGCCGCAACTGGGCTTTGACACGTGCCATCAATTCACGCATGGAAAAGGGCTTGGTTAAATAGTCGTCTGCACCCATTTCGAGGCCGACCACGCGGTCAATTTCATCATCGCGGGCCGTGAGCATGAGGATAGGCGTGATCATCTCCTTGCGCAGGATGCGCGCCACTTCGAAGCCATCCAGTTCAGGGAGCATAATGTCGAGCACGAGCAGGTCAGGTTTGAGTCTGCGTGCGGACTCGAGTGCGGCGCGTCCATCCCCCGCGGTTTCAACGGTGTAGCCTTCCTTTTTCAGGTTATACGCCAGGGTTTCCTGCAGGGCAGGCTCATCTTCGACAACGAGGATTGTTTCGGGCATGGGGTTAACAATACCACAACAGCGAGAGGCGTCGGTTAAGGCGGTGTTAACGGGATGCTGGAGTCCTAAACTCTTACCCAAACCTGCCAGTAACGTAATCTTCCGTCCGTTTTTCCTTGGGCGCGGTAAAGATTGTCTTTCCATCCCCATACTCGACAAGTTCTCCCTGTAGGAAGAACGCGGCGTAGTCCGCGGTGCGGCCAGCCTGTTGCACCGAATGAGGCACCAGGATGACCGTGTATTCCTTTTTTAGTTCCTGCAACGCGGCCTCTACCTTGCCGGTGGAGATCGGGTC
>JAKOVF010000204.1 GCA_029782225.1 Chloroflexota bacterium
AGAAAATGGTGCAAGTATTTCGTTCGCACCATCCCACAGTGCACGCTGTGCGAGTTCAGTACCCAGCTTCTGCGGATTGGTACCTTGACCCACAACTCGAATCGCCTTCTTCCCATCCGGGGAGATCACCAACCCCACCAGACTGATGATTGATAACTGCTCACTGTGCACTGATCCGTAAGCCGCCACCGGCACGGCACATCCACCGCCCAGCCCGCTCAGGAAGGCACGCTCGGCAGTCACGGCCTTGCGCGTCGATTCGTCCTCCAGCGCAGCCAGCAGGTTGAGAGTGGATGGATCGTCTGCCCGGCATTGCACCGCCAGCGCACCCTGCCCCGCGGCCGGCAGCATCACCTCCAGTGCCAGCCATTCCGTGACATGCTGATCCAACCCCAGACGGGTCAAGCCGGCCCCGGCCAGCAGGATCGCATCATATGAACCTGCCAATGCCTTCCGCACACGCGTGTCCACGTTGCCGCGCAGAGGTGATGTGCGAAGGTCCGGGCGGAGGGATAGCAGCTGGGCCGCGCGGCGCAGGCTCGAGGTCCCGACCGAGGCGCCTTCAGGCAGAGTGGAGAGAGTGTAGCCTTTGGCTGAAACCAGCGCATCGCGGACTTCCGCACGTGTGGGGATGCATCCGAGCGTGAGACCGTCTGGATTCTCCACCGGTAAATCCTTGAGCGAATGGACGGCACAATGCACTGCACCGGAAAGCAGCTCGCCTTCGAGTTCCCGGGTGAACAGTCCCTTGCCGCCGATCTCGGGCAGAGGCTTGTCCAGAATTCTGTCGCCCTGCGTCGTGATGACCCTCTCTTCACATTCCAAATCCGGCTGGATCTTCCTCAACGCAGCCATCACCCACCGCGTTTGCCAGCGAGCCAGGGCCGAAGGACGCGTCGCAAAAATCAATTTCATGATTAGTCAGCGGCTGTAGACGTTGGATGCGAATGCTCATTCGCCAGGTTGAAGAGAGTACGCGCAAGCGCGGCATACTCAGTAGCCTGCGGCGAACCAGCTTCCGCACGTAAGCGCCGCGTAGGATGATCGAGTAGCTTTTTCACCAGCGATTGAGTCAGCGCTTCGATTCGTTCGCGTTCGGCGTCGGTGAGATCAGGCATACGACGCAGCGTTTTTTCCAACTCTGCCGTGCGAATGGCTTCTGCCTGCTGGCGGATATCCGCGATGATTGGCAGGATAGCAAGCGAGTTCAAAAACTTTTCAAATTCACACAGCTCTTCGTCGAGGATGGTCTTGACGTGCGGAACCTGTTCCATGCGGCGTGTGAGCGAGTCTTCAAGCTGCGCGTTCAATCCGTCGATATCAAAAAGCCTGACGTGAGGAGTGTTCGCCGTATCGGGATCAATATCGCGCGGCATGGCAATATCGATTAACACCAGCGGTCGCTCCGGGCGTGAGCACATCGCTTCGTTCACCATCTTGGCATCCACCATTAAATGTGGCGCGCCTGTGGATGAGATCAAAATATCGGATTCGCACAAAGCCTGCTGAAGGAATTCGAAAGTAGCTGACTCTGCCCCCCAGCGTTGCGCCAATCCTTGAGCGCGTTCAAGCGTGCGGTTGATCACTCGGACCTTTTCAACCCCGCGCTTGCGCAATGCCTCGACGGTTAACTCTGCCATTTCGCCTGCTCCGAGCACGACTACGCTGGCAGTCTTGATGTGACCGATGGCTTTCTCGGCCACTGAAGCCGCCAGCGATGATACGGACGCGGGATTACGGCTGATAGCTGTCTCCGTGCGGGCACGCTTCCCGGCGTGAATTGCAGCCTGGAACAGACGGTTGAGAACCGGCCCTGCCGCGTTTTGTCCGCGCGCGAGCTCCAGTGCTTTTGTGACCTGCCCAAGGATCTGCGGCTCGCCGATCACAAGGGAGTCCAGCCCGGCAGCAACCTGAAACAGGTGATTGACTGCCTTCAGGTCATGGAGCCGATACAGGTACTGACCAAGTTCATGCGAATCCACGCCGCGCGCTTCCGACAAAAAAGCCTCCAACTCGGCAAAAGCCAACTGGTTGGAGACCGCGTAAATCTCGATCCGATTACAGGTGGAAAGGATGATCAGTTCCGCAAGAGATGATTGGACATGCCCGCAAGACAAACGCGAAAGGGAAGCACGGACTTGCGCTTCGTCAAAGGTTAAACGTTCTCGAATACAAAGGGGAGCAGAAGTATGGTTGAGCCCAAGAGAGAGAATGTGCATTGGCGGCGGCAGTGTTTCTGATTTGCGCCAATATACCTATGAAGCTCTTATCAGGACATACAGATTCTTTCAACTTTAGATTAGCAAATCATAAAATCGAATAAGAGTCTGCTCATCTATAAAACGAATGTCATTCTCATCGCTGATGAATATCACCCACTATGTCATTCTGAGCAAAGCGAAGAATCTTTGACACTGTAATCCAGATTCTTCGGTCGCGGAAGAACGCTCCCTCAGAATGACATCAACAAACCGTTTTTCTCAACTCTGCTTTCTGCACTTTCCCCATCGCATTGCGCGGCAGACTATCAGCAAAGATGATGGACTTGGGAGATTTATAGGGCGCGAGATGTTCGCGACAAAAGCGGATCAATTCTTCGCTGGAAACCGATCCCGTTTGATTAAGCACCACCACCGCTGTGACTCGCTCTCCCCACTCGCGGTCCGGGCATCCGATCACTGCACACGCTACCACAGACGGATGCTCCGCCAGCACGCGCTCCACTTCCGGCGGATAGATGTTTAGGCCGCCACTGATGATCAGATCCTTGGAACGGCCGCAGAGCGTAAGGTAACCGTCCGCTTCCAGGTAGCCTAAGTCACCGGTACGGAACCAGCCGTCAGCCGTGAAAGAAGCGGATGTCTTTTCGGGCTGCTTCCAATAACCCTTAAAGATATTTGGTCCACGCAATTGCACTTCGCCAATTTCTCCCTGAGCCAGAGGCCGTTCATCTTCGGGGTTGGCAACGCGAACTTCCACACCTGGCAACGGCAATCCCACCGATCCGATCCGCCGCTCGCCATGAAGGGGATTGGAGCAGTTCATCCCCGTTTCGGTCATTCCATAGCGTTCGACTAGTGTGTAACCAAAAGTTTTCTGAAAGCCGGTGAAGACTTCGTCGGGCAGGCGGTCCGAGCCGGACGTGATGAGGCGGACATGAGAGAGGTCAAACTGGCTGGCATCGGGTACATCGAGCAATCTCTGGTGGATGGTCGGGACGGCCATGAAAACCGTGCAATGCTTCTCCACTAAGGTTTGAAGCACCCTGCTTGCATCGAATTCGCGCATCAATAAGGTGGTTGCACCGGCATGCAAGGCCCCATGCAAAGCGACAAATAATCCGTGAACGTGAAAGATCGGCAGGATGTGAAGGAGGATATCGTCCGGGGTCCAGCCCCAGGCCTGATGCAGAGACTCGAGATTGGAACTTAAGTTGCCATTTGTGATCTCTGCGCCTTTGGGTCGCCCCGTTGTGCCGCTGGTGTAGATGATGATGGCAGCTTCATTGCGATCTCGGTGGTCCAGGAGGCGATGCTCGCGCGAAGCGGCCGCATCGAGACCACCCGTTGCCTGGTAGTTCGTAATGAGTGATTGAAACTCTTCTGGCTTGGCAGGATTTAGAAAAACACAGTGCTTTAGCTCTGGCAAATTGGCACGGACCGGGTGAAAGCGCACCGAATTCGAAGCCATGGTAAAGAACATTCGTGCCCCGGAGTCACTGAGGAAATATTCAATTTCATCGGGTGGATAGGCGAGATTGAGCGGCAGAGTAATTGCCCCAAGCCGCACCGTAGCCAGATGCAGAAGGATGAATTCCAGTGATTTGGAGAGCTGAATGGCTACGCGGTCACCGCGTTGAACTCCAAGGCTTTGCAAGTATCCGGCCGTCTGCTGGACGAGTTGATCCAATTCTCCGTAGGTCACGCGCTGGAGGGGTGGGTCAATAAATTCGAGGGCGACTTTGTCCGGATATTTGCGAACGTTACGAGTAAAGGTATCGAGAAAGGACATGGTCTATTCCATTCTTGGGGAGGACTTGAGTGCGACATGGATAGCTACCATGCCAGGGGAGGAACGCTCAAAAGAATAGCCTAATTTTACATGACTCATTGAAGTCTGAGGCATAGGCAGCTTGAGCGCGAGATGCAGCCAAAACAAAATCTGCGCAAAGCTTAGCTCTGCGCAGACTCCATGATCTATTCACTACTTTCCGCTACGGTGTTTGGATCTTTTGCCAGAATTTGGCTCGTCTCTAATGGGGAACCTCCAAGAAGCAGAGTTAGGGGAAATTCTTCATGTCACAGGGGAATCATCGGAACCAGCGTTGCTCGTTGTGGAAAAGCCCTAATCGAAGTACGCGCTTCCTCCATTGCCGCTCTCCTCATCAGGAAGTAAATTCAAAATAGGCCATTTGCGGTGGCCTTGCTTATCAACGAAAGGAGTTCAACATGAGCCTCTTAACATGGGCATTGATCGCATTCGTAGTAGCGCTCATCGCGGGCGCGTTTGGGTTTACCGGGGTGGCGGCAGGTGCAGCCTCCGTTGGCAGACTTCTGTTCGGCCTGTTCCTTCTGCTTGCCGTGGTGTTCCTGGTATTAGCACTCCTGGGTGGCAAGCTGCTCTTCTGACGTCGCCCACTCAATGCTTAGAATAAAAGACGAGGGACCATCAAGGTCCCTCGTCTGCGTTCATATCGGACTTTTGCCCGTTGCCGTTTAGTGAGGATTGGTTCAGATGAAGGCTGCCTTCTCTAACGGTGATCAGCTAAAAGTCCAGAAAAGATGCGAACTCGTTAGTCGCGCCAGCGCGGTACTCGTAATGGAATCTTCTCATCTCCCAACCTGAGACAGACCTCCTTCAGTCTCTGATATGCGCCCTGCCATTTCAAGTCGTTGAGCTTTTCATCCAACGGGACATCAAAACGTATTGTGGCCAACTGCCGATAAAGCAAGGCTGCATTGTAGTGCTGCGCCAGGCTTTCGACCAGGCTCGCGGCACGCCCGGGACTGATGCCATTCACTTTCCATTTCGTCGCGTCCTTCGGGATGGATTCCAGAGTCTTGTAATGGGAAAGCACAGCAGAAGCGGACTTGGCCCCCCAGCCGGGCACGCCGGGATAGCCATCGGCTGAATCGCCAACAACAGCCAGCCAGTCCGCAATGGACCCCGGACTTACGCCAAACTTTTCCACCACACCCGCTTCATCCATAATAATATCCCGACGGCGATCCCAGCAGACGATGCGACCATCGGACACCAACTGTGCGAGATCTTTATCCGGTGAACAGATAACAATTTGCTCAACCGACTTGTTCTTGCTGAAGCGTTTCGCGGCTGTGCCCAGAGCATCATCGGCTTCAAATTCCACCATCGGCCAGACGACGACGCCCAGTGCAGAAATCACGTCTTCAGCCAATGGAAATTGGGCCAGCAGATTGGGATCGACCCCTTCGCTGGTCTTGTAAGCGGTGAAAAGATCATTTCGAAACGACTCGATCACGTGGTCAAATGCAACGCCGACGTGTGTAATGCCCGGACTTGTCACCAGCATCAACATGCTTCTGAGCAAGCCAAGCGTCGCGCCAACTTCCTGCCCATTCGGTGCTTTCTTCGGAGGCGCGCCAAAGTGGTTGCGGAATAGTTCGTACGTGCCATCCACGAGATGGATTTTCATTTTGATTTTCCTCTACCAGCCAGCGTCTATTTCTTCTGGCTGCCGCTTGTATTGTAGGCGACCGCCTCACGCACGAGTTCCTTCAAAGCTGCTTCGTCAATCCTATCGCTTTCGCCGATATCAATGGCGCGGGTGGCTTTGGCATCCAGACCAGCGTTGAAGAGATGCTTCGGGTCTTTCAGCGAAGCGCCCTTGAAAAAGTTGAGCTTCACGTGGTCTTTGAAGACACCACTGGCAACCACATTGCCTTTATAAGTCCAGACAGGAACACCCCACTTCCAATCTTCGGTGACTTCGGGAGCAGTTTTCAGAATCAGGGCACGGAAGTTTGCAATCCACTTTCCGCGCCAGTCCGTCAACTCTTTGATAAATTTATCGATCTCTTGGGAGGGAGTCAGTGCCATTTTATAAATTCTCCTTTTTGTTCGGATCAAATCTTTCGATCACGACTTTCTGTTCGAGACTACTCGACCACCGAAAATAGAAATTCAATATCGTCCGCCATCTAAAAAATGCCATACTGATTTGAAGACTGCTCCGGCACAGGCTGACCCACATCCCATAGTTCCACGATGCGGCCTCCTACAAAGCGAAAGATGTGGACCACGACAGCGCCGCGATCGCCCGGCTTTTGCTGGACGTGGGAATGCGTGACCACAAAATCGCCTTCTGCGATCACCCGTTTCACTTCCAGGGCCTTCTCCGGATTCTGCCGTGCATTCTCCTCCATTCCAGCCTGAAGGGACCCTGCCGATCCCTCCAAAAATGGATTGTGATGTTTGAAGCCTGCGCCAATGAACTTCGAGTACGCCTCTTGCACATTGCCATTGGATGCCATCTTTAGAAACGAGACCGCCTTGTCCTTGTTTTGATCTGTCATTCTCGTTTCTCCCGATCGGCAGCAAACGACAATCCCTTTTCATGCAGGGCCCGCCGAAGCCGGGTCATCGCATTCGGCCCAATACCATGCCACCGCTTGACTTCTTCTTCGCTGAATTTGGTCAGCTGATTGAGGTTTCGGACACCTGCCGCAGCCAGCGCGCGTAGTGCAGGCTGTGCAAGTTTTGGAAAATCACTTTCGGCGTTTGAAGTTGTCTTTTTCATGATCACTTTACCCATAAAAATTTCTCTTCCTCCCAATCAGGGAGCCTTCCCAGCCACTGGTTCCGCAGGTTCATAAGTTGCGATCACAACACCCGAGTTCGTCGTCTTAGTATTGACGAGTCGGAGAGCGGCAAATGTTCCCCCATCCGGAAACATCCGTCTTCCCGATCCTAGAACAAGCGGATGGATCAGCAGCATGTACTGGTCTATCAGGTCATGCTTCATGAGCGCCCTGATCAGTTCCCCACTGCCAAGGATGACGAAATCCTTGCCCGATCCTTCCTTGAGTTTGGTCACAGCTTCTAGCACATTACCCTTGAGCAGAATGGAATTCATCCACGGTAACGGCTCCTTGAGAGTCGTGGATGCAACATACTTTGGAGTGTTGTTGAGCACTTCCGTGAAGGGATTATCTGTGCGGTTAGGCCAGACCTTGTAAAAATCCTCGTATGTTCTTCTTCCAAACAGCAGGCCGCCGGTCGTCGCCATGCTTTCTCCAGCCGCCCGGCCAATTTCCGGGTCCGCATAAGGCAGCGCCCATCCGCCATATTGGAAACCTCCGCGAGTATCTTCATCGGGTCGCCCTGGTGCCTGCATCACGCCGTCCAGAGTCACATTGTTGAAAACCACTATTCTGCTCATTAAAGTTCCTTCCTAAAAGGATTTAGCCGGGGAATAGTCACATCATCCCAGGGCATCCAATAATCTGCACGGGACGCTGATCGCGGCTTATGATCCTTCTCCTCGGCGGTTAATTTTCCTTCTTTTGCGTACGCTGCAAATTTTCCTTCACTCTATACTTAACGACCTTGCGTATCAACTGCAATGGAAGCGGCTCACCGATCGGAAAACGAAGAGAGCTTTTTGCACCGACGTAAGGAGCCAGATCCTTCATCAGCGCTTCATTGCCAAGGGGCGCGGGGTAAAACCCAATGTGATTTTTGAAAGCAGAAAAATAGACCAGATTGCCGTTCAGCGTAAAGGTGGGCATCTGGTATTTGATCGTCTCTTTTGCCTCCGGCGCGGTCTCTTTGACCGTTTGCCTGATCTTACTCAGCATATCCTTCACGTTCTCTGGAAACGCGTTGATATATTCATCCATGTTTTTGAACTGCCTGGTCTTCGCACCCATAGTTGATGTACCCTTTCCTATCGAACCGCAGGCTGAACATTCTGATTGAGATGGAAAAGATTGGTCGGGTCGTATTGAGCTTTGATGGCGGTTAGCCTCTCCCAGGTCCGGCCCGGATACGCTGCGTGGACGCGCGCAGTGCCTTCGTCACCCATGAAGTTGACGTACGCGGCATCATCGCCGTGCATCAATTTCGACATCAGGTTCGTGGCCCATTCCTCATGAGTCGCCTCGTCCTCGGCTCGCTCGTAAAGCGCAGCAATGCTTAGCATCATCTTTGATTTGCGATGAGCGAACGCTGTGGCATCGGCAGGAACACGTGCCATAGCACCACCCAGCACGCGGAGTTGAGAGACAGCCATGGAACCCGTCGAAGTCTGTAGACCGTCCAGAATTGTTTCGGCGGCTGAACGGTCGATCAAACGCTCCATGAACATCGTGCGCCCTGCTGCAAGCGGGTGATAGCTGACATCCTCGGGCGGATAGATTTCTGGATAGCGCATCGGGTGCAGCATATCGGCGAGGGGCGCGGCCAGAGATCTGAACGGCGCAACGGCACGCTCACCGGCCTTCACATCGCCAGCATAAACCAGAGTGGACATGATGATCAATTTGCCGTGGACTTCAGCAGGAAGGAAGGGCATGGGCGGAGCCTTCATCACGTTGGAGATGATTGAGAGTTCCTCTGGTGCGGCCTCTGCTTCAGCAATAAATGAGGCGATCACCTCCGCAGTTGCAGGGAGAATCAACATCCCACCAAAGATCGTCCCTACCTCCTGCAGCCTGTACTGGAAACGGGTTGCCACACCGAAGTTGCCTCCACCACCGCGGATCGCCCAGAACAGGTCGGGATGTGACTCGGAATCAACATGCAGAAGCTGTCCATCGGCTGTGACCACTTCGGCCGCCAGCAGATGATCGATCGTCAGTCCATACTTACGGACGAGGTAGCCAATGCCGCCGCCCAGGGTTATGCCGCCAATTCCCACAGAACCGGTATCGCCGAAGCCGGTTGCAAGGCCCTGAGCGCCAACCGCCGTAGTATATTCGCCGGCCGTCAAACCAGTCTCGGCCCAGACAGTCCGCCCTTCCACATCAATCTCCAAATCCTTCATCAGGGAAAGATCGAGAACGATGCCCCCCTCCGTCACACCGTGACCGGCGGTGCTATGACCACCGCTACGAACAGCCAATTCGAAGCCGTTTTCGCGTGCAAGAGTGACGACTCGGGAGACATCCCCTGCATCCGCGACACGCACGATCGCGCTCGGCCGACGGTCGATTCCGCCATAAAAAACGGTGCGCGCCTCCTCATATTCCCCATCTTCCGGGGCGATGACTCGACCATTAAACAGAGTTCGCAATTCTGAGACTGAGATTTTTTGATTCGTATTCACCATGATACTTCTCCTAATGATCCTGCGCTGGCTCGTTTATATAGAAACTCTTTCCATTCCGTCTATCCCGTCATAAAGCCATTCATGGAGACGGTATTTACCACTTTTCTCATAGAATTCTCTTTGCTTCGTGTGAGTCAGTTAAAGGTTGAACTTTGCCTAGAAACGTCAGCACAGCAGCGTTGAATTGCTCCGGCCTCTGCAAGGGTGCGAAATGACTCACGCCCGGAAGCTCAATAAACTCTGCATTTGGAATGCTGCGGGCAAGGTACTCGGCGTGTTCGCGTTTGATAAATTCGTCATGCTCACTTTGGACAATCGAGACGGGTACACTGATCTGTGCCAGATCATGCGCCGAATAATTTGGCTCGGTTTTCTGCATGAGGCTCACCGCGTCCACGAAGGCCCCAAATTGATACGGTGTGGCCGATAGCCGCGAGTAGTCCTTTTTGTGCCGGTCAAAGCACCGCTTAATTAGAGGCGTGAACTCAAATTCCTTTGCGCCGCTCGGGTCCATATTGCACCCAAAGAAAAACACGCCTGCAACTCTCGCCGGAACATTTGAAGCAAGGACCAGTGCTGTGCACGCGCCATCGCTCCACCCCACCAGCACCGCTTTTTCAAAATGCAATGCATCCATCACCGTTAAAACATCGGATGCCATTAATTCATAGGTATAAGGCCGCGCATCTCGCGTACTGCGTCCATGCCCGCGGCTATCGATCAAAACAGCTCGATAGCCGTTCCTCATCAGCGCGGGGACTTGATAGCCCCAGTTGCCGCTGTGGCCGAGTCCTCCATGCAGAAGAACCACGGGTGAGCCAGCTCCGTAGGTTGTATACCAAATTTGGGCGCCGTCGTGTTCGATGTAACCCTGGTCATCCGGGGCTGGCAACGGGGCAGCACCGTCCGCTTCGAACTTGCTGAGGTCGTCGTCGTAAGTTTCCAATTTCTTAATCCTTTGGCTAAAGAATTTGAGCAAATAGGGCTATCCTGGGTAAACACCACAGGACCACATGGAATCGCAAAATGTCTCTTCAAAGAGGAGTTCGTTCATGCATCCCCCTGTCACTGTGTAGTCTGAAAACTCATGATGCCACTGAGCAATAACGAGTGAGCCAGGAGCACAGTTACCATTAAAAGGGTCCCTTGTTGCGCAGCAGAAATAAGAATCGGTAGGGAGCGAAACCAGCACTGCTCCCCACCGATAACGATACTGAATATTTTAGAACACACGTTCTCTTACGTCAAGGCGAAAATAAGGGAGTCGAATGGTTCTTTTTTCCTATTGGCCAAATCGATTAGGGACCTTCGTACGCCCGCTTCAAGCCAGCGATGTCAATCTTGTGCATTTGAAGCATGGCCTGCATCACTCTTTGCGATTTCACAGGGTCGGAGTCGCCCATCAACTCGCCCAATTGCTTCGGGATGATCTGCCAGGACAAGCCGAACTTATCCTTGCACCAGCCGCATTGCTCAGCTTCGGGTACAGCGGACAGCCTATTCCAGAAGTAATCCACCTCTTTCTGGTCTTCACATTCGACGTAGAACGAAATGGCTTCGGTGAATTTGAAGAGCGGGCCGCCGTCGAGCGCCATAAAGCGTTCGCCCGCCAGTTCGAAACTACCGGTGATGACCTTGCCTTCCAGTTCCTCGGCGCCGGGCGCGGCCATGCCTTTTTCATAGCGGGTGATGTCGACGATCCTTGACTCTTGTTTTTTGTGCGGCGCGCCGTTGAACGTGTCAACGTAGAAGTTCATCGCTTCTTCAGCCTGATCCTCGAACCACAAAAACGGGGTGATCTTTTTCATTTCGATTTGCTCCTTTCAAGTCACTAAAATTAATTGATTGGCGATTCATTATTATTTCGCACGCTGATAACTCTGGTAGATGACACCTGTGGGAAGCGCCATGGATTCGATAAGCTGCAGGTTTATGCGCTTGCCATCAGAGAATAATCGTTTGCCTTTGCCCAACACAATCGGGTAAACATGCAGCTGATATTCATCTACCAGATCATTCTCAACCAGCGTATGGATCAGTATGCTACTACCATCCACCAGGATGTTCTTACCCGGCTGTTGTTTTAACTGCCGTACTGCATCGACCACATCGCTATCGATCAGAGTGGAATTCCGCCAGGCCGATGGAGATTTCAAGCTGGTAGACACAACGTATTTGCGAAAACGGTTCATTACATCCCCGAAGGGATCACCAGCCGGCATTGGTTCGAATGCACCCCCGTGGATTTGCCATGTCTTGCGTCCCAGCAGCAATGAATCGGCTTGTGTCACTGCCTCAAAGAAATGTTTGCCGATATCATCATGCCAGTAGGGCTGCGTCCAGCCTCCATATTCGAAACCGCCCTCGGTATCCTCGTTCTTGCCACCGGGCGCCTGAATCACGCCATCCAGTGTAATGAATTCAGCAACAATAAGTTTTCGCATGTTTACTCCTGTTTAAGCTGTGAAACCTTGAGCACGGGGGCGTGCCTACAGAAATCCGGATCTCGGTGTCGCCATCTCCCAATCCATTGTCCGGACCATCATTGGGGCCGCCGACAGATCCATCCATTAACATGGTTATGTTGAGGGTCACTTTTGCCATGAGACCTCTCTACTTCTGCATTTTCTCCAGAAGCTCGTCCAGCCGCTCGTGTCCCTCGTTGAGGCCGCGCTCCATCCCAGATTGGATCATGCCATCTCGATCAGAGACAGATTGAAAGACAGATTGAATCGTGAGTCTTGTCCTGTCGCCCGGTAATGATGCGAGTCTCATGCTATCGAGAGTGACATGTCCGGGTTCGGGGAGTCCCTCAAATTCAAAGGTTTGGATCATCAACTCTTCGGAAATTTCATGGAACACACCGTGAAAGCAGAACTGATTTCCATCTTTGTCCGTGTGAATATACCGATATCTGCCGCCGCTGACAGGCTCAAAGGTTTCGAGGGTCATTTCATAGCCGCGCGGACCCAGCCACTGGGCAAAGAGTTTTGGGTCAGTATGTGCCTTGAAAACGAGCTCGCGCGGCGCGTCGAATTCTCTCGTGATGAATACCTCCTGCTTTCCAGGTTCGGCCGTAATGGTTGTCTTGTTCTTTTTTGCGGACATTTCATTTCTCCTTTTTTTGCATTTCCTGTAAGACTTCATCCAAGCGTTCAAAACTTTCAGACCAATAACGTTGGAACGGGGAGACCCAGTCATAGACGGGTTTGAGTCGCTCCGCATTGATCCGATACATCCTTTGACGTCCAACCCGCCTCTCTTCCACCAGTCCGACCTGTTTCAACACCCCAAGGTGCTTCGACACCATCGGTTGGGGCCATCCAAGTGATTTAACGATCTCGTTGACCGATAATTCCTTATCCCCGATGGCCTCCAGAACTTTTCGTCTTTTCGGTTCAGCCACGGCATTGAATGGATCATGTGTTGTCGGTGTGCGTGCCATGACGTTATTATATTCCTATATAGGAATATGTCAATAACCTATTTTAGAATAAGTGTTCTATTTTGTCAAGAGGCAATTTCGAAAAGGGAGAGATTAGTGAATAGAGATTGGATGATCACGCTGTTACGGCGATTTTCGCGAACTCATGATTGTGCGAAGGAATCCAGTCAAAGCGTCTGCTCCAGAGGTGTGACCAACAGAAAGCAATTTGGTCATTTGCAGTCCGATGGCGGGCAAGTCGGCACTAAACAATACGTTGAAAAGCTCATGCCACAAGATCCCTGCTTCTCCCCTGCCCCCAGACATCAGCCATGCGGTTGAAAGGGATGTTGTCAGCGGTGCAGCAACATCTACGATTTCCTGCGCAAGCACATTCGCAATTTTGGGCGGATGGATGATCCACGCCGCATAGATGGCGCCGACGAGGATGTCATCGCCTGAGGGAGTCAGGCCAGAACCCAGACCTGCGAGTTTGGCGGCTATGTCTTTTACAGCAGAAGTGTCTTTGTTGGCAAGAGAAAGAGAGAGATTGGAAATTAGAGAATTGGAGATTGGCAATCGGTAATTGGTAGTTTCCGTGATTGTGTGGGCGGTGTTCGCGCGGAGCGAAGGGGCGAACGCTTGTGGAGAGCCATAGTCGAAGCACTGCTCGAAGCGATCATCAGCTTCATAATGAGATTGTTCCCTAAAGGCCCGGAACGACATGATTTGAATAAGGATATTATTTCTCTTCGCGTGCAATGTTTCCCAGTCAGGACGTGGATTCCAAAGTTTCGCGTTGGCTATGCCGATGAGCAAGTCTCCGAGATCTATGTGGCCCGCAGAAATACAGATTGGAGACCCAAGATGAACGTGATCGGAAAAACAGGCAAGCTCTCCCAGAACGAGGTTGAATGGCCCGTTATCAATTTGAGGCGTGACGATGGATAAGATTTCCCTGTGTTCATTGATCAGATTACAGGCGCGATCAAAGACGTGCAAAATGCGCGGGCGATGAGAATTTGCCAGCCAGTCTTTTACAGCAGGGGCAAGTGACACTGCGGGAATAGATCGCATTAGCTTATAATCTGGACACAGTCTATCATATTCAGCCGTTCGAGGAGGTTCTCCATGACCGTCGAATTTCTTGTGAAATTATTCGAACACAATAACTGGGCAAACCAAAAGATCATCGAAACTTGTTCTGCTTTGAGTAATGAACAACTCGATGCTGAACCTCAATCCGCAACCCAGGGGAGCATTCGTAGCACCCTGTTACATCTTGCCGGTGCACAGAAGGGTTATCTCAGGATCTTGACCCTTCCCCTGGAAAACAGGCTGGATAAAGCCAACGTGGATTTCGCCAAGTTGCAAGAGTCGGTACGCAGCAGTGGCGAACAACTGCTGGCTCTGGTACAAGATCCATCGGGCCTGCATGAGAAGTCACAACTCCAAACAAGGGATGGCTATTACGTGGCACCCTGGGTCCTCATGGTTCAGATCATCAACCACGCGACTGAGCACCGCGAACAGATCAAGAGCATGCTCAGCGCCTTAGGCGTGCCCCCCCCGAGCATCGATGGCTGGGACTATGGCGAGGCTACTGAGGCACTTATTCCGGTACCAAAATGATCGAGGCATGGATTGTCATGAAACCGCCTGAAATTGACCGGATCAGGGCAATCGTGGAGAAGACGTATGAAAGCGATAATTTGGACAGAATACGGATCACCCGATGTGCTTCAACTTCGAGAGGTTGAGAAACCGACTCCCAAGGACAATGAAGTCCTGATCAAAATATATGCCGCGACCGCGTCAAGAGCAGATACCGAGTTCCGCAGGCTGAAACTCCCTTTCCTGTTTGCGATTCCCATTCGAATATATCTTGGTCTCTTCAGACCATCTAGAATAAGAATACTTGGAACGGAGTTCGCAGGAGAAGTCGCAGTCACTGGTAAAAATGTGACCCAATATCAAACAGGCGACCAGGTCTATGGATACACAGGTCTTGGCATGGGAACCTATGCGGAATATGTGTGCCTGACTGAAAAACCTTCAGCGCTGCTTGGCGTGATGTCAAAAAGACCGACCAACATAACCTATGAGGAAGCCGCCGCCGTTCCCTTTGGCGGACTCGAAGCCTTGCATTCCCTCAGAAGGGTCAATATCCAGCGCGGACAAAAGGTCTTGATCGTCGGCGCAGGTGGGAGCATCGGCACATATTCCGTCCAGCTTGCCAAACACTATGGCGCGGAAGTAACAGGCGTGGACAGTACGGGGAAACTCGAGATGCTGCGTTCCATTGGCGCGGACCACGTGGTTGATTACACGCGGGAGGATTACACAAAAAACGGACAGAAGTACGATGTAATTATGGATACGATAGGCGGAAGCCCGTTTGCAAGGAGTGTCAGATCGCTAAACGAGAATGGGACCTACCTGAACGTGAACCCAAAAATGATTCATAGACTTCAAATGGGATGGGCTTCAGGGAGAAGTAAGAAGAAGCTGCTCTCGTGGGAAGGAGGGTATACGACCAAAAATCTGCTTGCCCTCAAAGAGTTGATCGAAGCAGGGACGATCAAACCCGTCATTGATCGGCGCTATCCGTTGGAGCAGATTGCCGAGGCGCACAGGTATGTTGAAACGGATCAGAAAAAGGGAAATGTGGTGATTACTTTGGAGCATATTCACAAGCCGCCCCAAAAGGAGCAGTCATGAATGAATCAGACCGCCGTGTCAAAGGACTGGGTGAAGTGTCCATCCGCGTGAGGGACCTGGACGCGATGCACAAGTTTTATGAAGAAGTGCTTGGTCTCGAAGTGCTCCGGCGGGACGGGAGTATTGTGTTCTTCAGAATCGCCGAGGGCTACGGTGGTCATACACAGAATCTCGCGCTCTTTGAAGCAAGTGAAAGATCTTTCATCGAGACAAAGTCTCCAGAATTGAGCGAAGAAAAGACGACGCTCCATCACATTGCGCTCAATATAGCGCTGGAAGATTTCGAAACTGAGAAAATGCGCCTCGAGGACTTGGGGTTGAAGGTCAATGCGACAATACACGAGTGGCTGCATGTTCGCTCGCTATACTTCCCCGACCCCGAGGGAAATTTGCTGGAGTTAGTCTGTTACGATGAGAGTGTAAGATAAGTAGAATGCGGACGCGCAATTCCCCTTAGGTTTGTAGAGGAGCCTCCCGTCTTCGCAAAAGCATTTCCGGGTAACTGCTTTTTTATCCCTTTTCGGGCAGATTTGTATAAAGCACATTCACAATCTGCCACTGCCCCTCCTGCCTTGCCAGATGGATATATTCCATATATTGACCTGATGCCACTTTCACATTCGCGATTTCCTCGTAACTGTCAAGGATCGTGATTGTCCAATTCTTTTTCTCCGATGGAGCATCGCTTCCACCACCTTTTCTGGTTGCCTCCACCATCGCTTCTTTTGTCAGATGGCGTAAATATTCTTTACCAGAATCATCGAGTTTGATGGCACGCTTTGCTAAATCCGTGTGGAGACATTGTGCAATCTGTTCTGCATCCGGCCCATACCATCCTTCATAGTAGTCAGAGACTGCTTGATAGATCGCGGCGTTATCAGCGACTTTTGTTTGCTCCATTCTACCTTGTTCCTTTTCGTTTATATGTTATGCAAAATAGCCTGACAGATCACAGGGACCCGTCAGGCTATCGCTCAACTTCTACGCCTTCATGGTTCGATACGACATGACTGTACCCACCAGCAGGATCGCCGCATCGAGATAGATTAACCCCAGATGTCCGAGCGTGGCGAAGTGAAAGGGGAAATGCAAAGGCAATGCAATTCCAACGGCGACCACAGGAGCGATGAACGCTGTCCACATGGCCCAGCTTTCTCCACGGCGAATGCCGAACCAGGCCAGCGCAATGACAGCCAAACCCAACGCAATGATGAAACCGGAGAGCGCTACTTGCAGATGACTGATGTAATTGTAGAGGTTCTGGCTGAAACCTGAGATCTGTTCCGGTGTCCCGCCTACAAGGTCCGGGCTGAGGCCGAGCTCCGTAAAGCCGGTAAAGTTGCGAACCAGGAACATCAGCCCGTATCCAACCAACCCGACGCCTGCCAGCGCAACGAGATTTGCGCCTGCATTGACAGAGGCAATTGCACTTTTATTCGAAGCCTGTACTTGAGTAGTCATGATATTTTCTCCTTCTAATGGAATGTTTTCAACAGCATATCAATGACGATGTCCCATTGAAAAGAGATGGATGTCCTGATTTTGTCCCGATTGTTTTGCTATGCCTTGTCTTCCACCAGTCCATACTTCCGGGCCCATACAATAGCTTCGCCCCGGCTTTTGATCTGTAGTTTGTCATAAATGTTCGATACATAATTGCGAACCGTTTTTTCACTGAGCACTAAACGCTGTGCAATCTCCGGATTGTTTTTTCCCAGCGCCACCAAACGTAATACCTCACGCTCGCGGGCTGATAACTCCAACCAGACCTTATCTTCGACGGATATTTCCACTCCTTCTTTTACTAATTCTGTGCCAACCCCGAGGAAACGATAAAACTCATTCCAAAAATACGACCAGGCCGATTCATTCTTCATCAGAACATGATTCTTGCTATCCAAAATTGTGAAACGCGCGCCGGGAATGTGCGCTGCAGTTTGTCTTCCCTTTTCAAATGGAACCATCGCGTCATGCCTGGCTTGAACGACCATGGTCGGTACTAGAATCTTTTTTGCTAATTCGCGCACATCCACCCTGCTAGAAGTGGTTTCATAACTGGTTAAGAGTAATGAGCAGACAGGTGAGATGAAAGAAGGCCAGATAGATTGTCAACGAACGTTCCCAACGGACGACCAGGCGTCGGTAATTGCCGAACCAGGAAAAGGTGCGTTCGACTTTCCAACGTTTGCGATAGCGACGCAAGGGTCGGCCATCTTGTGTAGGCGGCTTTTTGCGATT
>JAKOVF010000208.1 GCA_029782225.1 Chloroflexota bacterium
ACAGCGTATTGACGGCGCTGTCTCTTTGCTTATTGCCTATACCGTATTATTTAATCACTTGGAAGATTATAAAGCGTTGATTTAGGGAGGTGGTCCGGTGGAACAACGTAATTGGCTACAACGAATATTTGGAAACCTGTTTGCTAGGCGCACCGGCCTCTCCCAGGTGAAAGTCATGGCCGGCTACACGCCCATTTTCACTCCTTGGGGCGAGCGGCCGTACGAAGCTGACGTAGTGCGGGCCGCTGTCGATGCGATTGCCCGCAACGCGGCCAAGTTGAGGGCGAAACACGTCCGACGGGTCAATGGCGAGATCGTCCACGTCAAGAACAGTGACATCGAGCGGGTGCTGTCGCTCCGGCCCAACCCGAAGATGTCGGCCTATGATCTGCTGTACAAGCTGGTCACGACGCTGATGATGGACAATAACGCTTGGGCCTACCCGGTCTGGGAGGGCGGGCGGTTGGTGGCTGTGTACCCGGTCAACTGCGTATCGGCGGAGCTGTTAGAGGACAGCGCCGGGACGCTCTATGTGAAGTTCTATTTCATGGAGGGCGGTACGGTCGTGCTGCCTTACAGCGATGTCATCCACCTGCGCCGGCACTACTATAACAACGATCTGTTGGGTGAGCCGAATAGGCCTATCAACGCCACGTTGTCGGCCATCCACACGACAAACGAGGGGCTGGCGCAGGCGGTCAAGACGAGCACCGCGCTACGGGGCATTCTCAAGTTCCAGGGGATGCTCAAGGAGTCGGATATGGAGGCCCAGCGCCAGCGGTTCGTCAAGGAGTACCTGACCGTGTCCAACAGCGGCGGGATTGCGGCTACGGACGCGAAGGCTGATTACATCCC
The DNA here is from genome assembly GCA_029782225.1 of Chloroflexota bacterium. Lineage (GTDB taxonomy): Bacteria > Chloroflexota > Anaerolineae > Anaerolineales > Villigracilaceae > JAKOVF01. The sequence continues at coordinate 856 of JAKOVF010000208.1, forward strand.
GCTGAACACCGAGCCCAAGATGGTCAATGCGGCTCAAATGAAGGAGCTGCGGGACGCCGTATTCCGGTACTTCGGTGTGAACGAAAACATTGTGATGGGCAACTATACCGAGGACCAGTGGACTGCATTCTACGAGAGCACCATTGAGCCGCTGGCCGTGCAGATGAGCCTGGAGTTTACCTCCAAGATCTTTTCGGATCGGGAAATCGGCCACGGCAACGAGATCATATTTGAGGCCAATAGGTTGCAGTACGCTTCGGTTTCGACGAAGTTGGGGCTCGTCCAGCTTGTTGATCGCGGTATCATGACCCCGAACCAGTTGGCGGAGGTCTTCAATCTGCCGCCAGTTCCTGGCGGGGACGTTCCGATTCGCAGGCTGGACACACGGCCGGTGGACGAGACCGACGACTTGGATGACTTGGAAGCGGTCGAAGGAGGTGGAGATAATGCCACTACCGAAACCCAAGGAGAAGGCTGAAATTCCTCGGGAAATCCGAATGGCGGAGATCCGGGCACTTGAGCCTGCCGATCAGAACGAGATGATCGTCGAGGGCAGGGCCATCGTCTATGATAGCCCGACCGTTATGTATGAGATAGATGGCATTAAATACTACGAGGTTATTCAACGTGGCGCTTTAGATGGTACGGATTTGAAAGACGTGCCGTTCAAGTATAACCACAGCGATAGCGTCATGGTAATGGCCCGGACCCGCAACAAGACGCTGGAGTTGATCCCGGACGACAAGGGACTCCTGGTCCGGGCCAAGCTGGCCAACACTACGGCCGGGCGAGATTTATACGAGCTAATAAAGCGAGGCGACATCGACAAAATGAGCTTCGCTTTTACTGTTGCAGAGGATAGTTATGACAAAGAAACACGCACTAGAACAATAAAACGATTCAAGCGTATCTGGGACGTGTCGGCGGTGGATACCCCGGCATATTCAGATACATTCATAGCCGCAAGAAGCTACTTCGAGGCGCAGGCGGAGGCCGAGCGCCAGGCGGCGGAGGCTGCTGAAGAACTGCGGAAGCGGCTAATTGCAAAGACTTATCTTTAATTGGAGGATGATAACCATGTTGATTGAAAAGCGTTTAGCTGAAATAGCAGAGCGTAAAGTGGAGATTCGCGGCATCCTTGAAAGCGACGAAACAGTCGACCTGGATGCAATTAACGAAGAACTCCGGCAGTTGGAAGCTGAAGAAAAGGAACTACGCAAGCGGCAGGAGATAGCAAAAGGTATCCAGGGTGGTACCATACAAGCTCGCACTATCGAAACCATGAAAGTTGAAACCGCCAGCGAGCAACGTCTAGTAGACAAATATGACACCGTAGAATACCGCAAAGCATTCATGGACTATGTGCTTCGCGGGGCAAAATCTGATGTTTTAGAATTCCGCGCAGACCAAACGACCGGTCTTGGTGACATCGGCGCCGTTATTCCGACTACAATCTTGAACCGGATTGTAGAAAGGATGAAAGAATATGGCCAAATATGGAACCGCGTAACCAAGACTGCTATCCAAGGCGGCGTACAGATTCCTGTTAGTACCGCTAAGCCTAAAGCAACTTGGGTGGCTGCTGGCACTATGGCGGACAAGCAAAATAAAGAAGTCAAAGGCACGATCATGTTTGGATATCACAAGTTGCAAGTCCGTGTGGCTGTGGAACTTGTGGCAGGAACTGTTGCTATGCCTGTATTCGAAGCCACTATTTCCGACAACATTGCAGAGGCTATGGTATCTGCACTTGATGAGGCTATTATTTCCGGTTCCGGCGAAGGCGAGCCCCTGGGTATTGTGAACACAAATATTCCTGAAGGACAAATCGTTGAAGTTACTGCAGCGGACTTTGCTAAATATAAAACTTGGGCGAGCCTCATGGGCAGAATTCCACGCCGCTACCGTTCCGGAACTGTGCTCATTATGAATGACGGTGACTGGAATACCCACATCGTTGGCATGGTAGACAACAATGGTCAGCCCATTGCACGGGTAACTTATGGTCTTGATGGTACCATCCAAGAGCGGTTCTTGGGTCGTGAGGTTATCCCGGTTGAGGATTTGCTGCCGTCCATCGACGAGGCGGACGCCGGCGAAGTGGTCGGCATCCTGGTGCGGCTGAGCGACTACATGGTGAACTCGAACATGGCGATCACATACCGCCGCTACTTCGACGAAAACACCGATGAGTGGATCTCGAAGGCGACGATGATCGCCGACGGGAAGCTGGCCGATCCGAATGGTGTTGTTTTAATCAAAAAATTAAAAGCTTCATCCTAGTTGAATGTTGAAAGGGGAGGGCATTGACCTTCCCCTTTAATTTAATGGTGGTGAGCACATGCTTCAAAAAATCAAAGACGCATTAAGAGTAAGTGGCAGTGATCTAGACGAAGAAATTCAAGGCCTTATTGATGCCGCCAAAGCAGACCTCAGACTTTCCGGTATCACTAAAAACGAAGATGACCCGCTAATATTGCGAGCAATAACCATATACTGCAAAGCCCATTTCGGCTACGAAGAACCGGCACAAGCGGAGCTATTCATGAAGAGTTACAATGCTCTAAAAATTCATCTTGCCTTATCGCGGGAATATACTGAGGCGGTGACGCCATGAGAGCTGATATGCGGACTAAAATAACCATTCTCGCTTTACAATCCGGTTATGACTCCGAAGGCGAGCCAATGAACGATTGGAAGCCGGTTGATGGCCTAACTGACCTGTGGGCCAGCAAGGAGCCGCTGTTGGGTAATGAGTTTTTTGCCGCCGAACAAACGCAGAGCAAAGTAGAAGTAAAATTCCGTACTAGATACATCCAAGGCGTGACGAATGAAATGCGAGTGCAGGATGACGAGGGTATATATGAGATTCTATCGGCCATCAACGTCAAGAACCTAAACCGAGAGCTTTTGATGTATTGTAAGAAGGTGAAGTGATGCCCAACAAAGTCAAATTCAAAATCGAAGGGATGGAAGAACTCGAAAAGACAA
>JAKOVF010000218.1 GCA_029782225.1 Chloroflexota bacterium
GCACAGAACCGGGGCGACTTGGCTGTGCTGAACCTTCTGGAGTCCAAGATGGAGGTTGCTCGTCTGTCCCTTAGCGATATGTTCTCTGAACAGCTTTGGGGCGATGGTACGGGCAACAACGGAAAGGACATTACGGGCATTCAGGCTGCTGTGGACGATGGTACGAATGTGGCTATCTATGGCGGCATTAATCGTGGAACCTACACTTGGTGGAAGTCTCAGTACTTCAACGCACAGAAGGCTGTTTTGTCTCTTGGTATGATTAACAGCATGATTACCAGGTGTACCGATGGTTCCGAGCGTCCCGACCTTATCGTTACCACACCGGACCTGTGGGATAAGCTGTGGGAGTTACTGCAAAACCAACAGCGGTATGAGGCGGTACAGGTTGCGGATACCGGGTTTGACAAGATCAAGTTCCGTGGTATCGACGTGATCTTCGACCGTCACTGCCCGGACGATACGATGTGGTTCTTCAACACGAAGCACATCAGTCTCCGTCCGCATGTGGACTACAAAAACTTCAAGGATTCGGGCTGGAAGAAGCCGATCAACCAGGCTGCTGCTGTCATGCAGATTTTCTGGATGGGTAACCTGACCAGCTCGAATTGCCGTCGTCAGGGCGTTATTAAGAACGTCAAGGCGAGTGCGTAAAGGAGGCGAACTGTATGTCCCTCGGGCATAAGTCGATTGTTACCGGAGAGAACCCCGAGATCATCCTTGATCTTGGGGAAAGCTGTGTGATTGCTCGCCACAACGCAGCTCCCACTTCAGGTGCCACAGGCACTCTTGCAGCGCAAGCAGGTCCAGGGAGCTTGCTTGTGGATGTGACGAACAAGAAGTGGTACGTGAACAAGGGTACTAAGGCTTCGCCCTCGTGGAAGGAAGTGACTGTAGCCTCATGACAGAAGCGGTCATCCTTCGCAACAAGGGTCGCAAAACGTTCTCTGACAAGTGGGATGGCAAGACTTACACCATTCCACCCGGCAAGATGAAGGCGGTTCCTGTGGCTGCTGCGAAGCACTGGTTGGGAGATTGGGACCTAAAAGGGCCTGACCTAGCCGCAGACAAGCGTAGAGCCCTAGGACGTAATGGCGAACTGCCGAATCTGGAGATCGTGTCAGACGAGGGAGAGTCCTCGGAGGACAAAGACGAGACCAAGGGCCAGGAGTAACATCCTGGCCCTCTCCTTTGTGGAGGTGATTGAGTAATGGCTTTCAGAGATTCGATTAACGATCTGATGTTTCGGTTTTACGAGCGTTTTAAGCAGAACAACAATCGCCTCCCAGTCTCTGTGGATGCAGACATTAATGTGGGAGACGTTCAGATTGGCACGGTGAAGCAGGGCGGTGTAGATGAAGGAGCAGAGCCGTGGAAGGTAAAGGCCGAGGAACTTGAGCAGAAGATCGACGAATTGAAGCAAACGATAGAGTCCGGAGTTCAACTAAAGGGCAGTAAGACTCGAATCTCATCCGAACCGGTCGTCGGCGTCCGCACCGTGACCTCGATCGCCGCGGAACTGCACGCGGGGGCGATCCGTAAGGCGGGGCGGTCTCTACTTATGGTGCGCAACTTGGATCCGGCTGTACGGGTGAGGGTCGGGCCAAGCACGGTATCGGATCGGACCGGATTCGGCATTGAGCCGGAGGCGGTGCTAACACTAGCCATCGATCCTGGATCAGACGTGCCAATTTACGCTGTGAGCGAGGCTGGAGCGGTACAGGTGGAGGTGTTGGAGGCGTGACACATTTGATCACAGTTAACCACGACGGGACAGCCACTCTGGCCGTCGATTTTTCAGATGAGGGTGTGGCCCTTCAGGGCAATACGCACGTCAAGGGCGGGGAGGCCGAGGCTTTGGCGTATCTTCCCGTGTTCGAGCGGGATTTGCGTCGAAACTACGCACACCTATTTCCCACTCCAGTTACGGACCCCGATGAGCCTACCGAGGAGGAGATGGACGAATGAGCACGTATGTGAGCGGTCCTTATACAAGCGGCAGACTCCTGCGCGACGTGCGTGCAGTGGAGGATGCCATCACTCAGGAGTTTTTGGAGCGGGGGCCCACTACGAACCCCACCGATCAAAAAAGCATGACCGAGCGCATGCTCGATGTGTCCCAGGGGCGAAACAGTGTCATCTTTGACGACCAGGGTAATCCGAGCATCATGGTTCGGGTTCCCGCTTACACTCTGGATCTGGTCGGCCTGGGCGATTACCGCACGCTACACCCTGCCTTTATTGTTGATGGCAATGCTGTGCCGGAGTTCTGGGTAGGCAAGTATCAAGCCAGTCGAGCGGGAAGCGGGAGCACTCAAAGGGCCGTGTCTCTCCGGGGCCTTGACCCGTGGGCGGCGATAGACTTCGATAACGCGCGCAATGCCGTGCTGGACAAGAATGGAGACGGACCGGGACACTGGCACCTTATGACCAACGCCGAGTGGGCTGCGATTGCCCTGTGGTGCTACGCCAATGGCTACTACCCCAGAGGCAACAACCAATACGGCCGGGACTACACACGTACCGACGAGAAGGGTAGTGCCACCTACGTCACTGGCGGGAACATCGGACGCGTCGGAGGGGGAACCGGCCCGGTCGGTTGGTCGCACGACGGCACTCCGTTTGGCATATGGGACCTCAACGGTAACGTCTGGGAGTGGGTAGGTGGCTTCAGGCTGAACGACGGCGAGATCCACATCCTGCCGAATAACGATGCCGCCCTCTCCACGGCAGACCAATCGGCAGATAGCCCCCAGTGGCGCGCCATCATGCCCGACGGCACACTGGTCGAACCGGGAACGGATGGCACGCTCAAGTTTGATGCCACGGGAGCAAATGGAGCGGGAAACCCGATCCTTAACACCAAGGTTGAAAGCCAAAGCACCGGCAATGAATCTGCGAACGTGCTTTTTCGGGATTTACAGGCGGCGCCCGGGGTTGATGTTCCGCCGGTGTTGCGGCAATTGGGTATTGCTCCGATCGGCTCCGGTCAACCCGGTCGTCTGTATGTGCGCAACATCGGCGAGCGCTTGTCTAGGCGGGGCGGCGCCTGGGCGGACTCGTCCAACGCCGGAGCGTTTGCCCTGGCCCTGATCCTCGCCCCCGCGTACTCCGACTACATCAGCGGGTTCCGCGCCGCTTTCGTAATCTGAGTGCTGTACTTTGTAATTTGTGCAGGCGGCGAAAGCCGCCTGCCGCGAGGTATCAAGAAAAATGGAACTCAAGATTTTGCAACGCACGTACAACCTGATCCTATACCTCTACCCAGTGCTGAAGCAATTCCCTCGATCGGAGCGGCACACACTGGTAGCTGAAATCAAGAGGACGCTGTTTCAAATGGTGCGGTTAATCACTCGGGCGAACAAGGAACGGCGTAAACTCGAGTGGTTGAATCAACTTGACGCGGAACTCGAACTCCTGCGTGCGCAAATCAGGCTTAGCATGGAACTCGGGTTCCTGCCGATGCGGAAATACGAAAATGTGTCCAAAGACTTGGCTGAGATTGGTCGCATGCTAGGTGGTTGGATCAAGTCTTCAAGATATTAAAGCTTTTTGGGGGAGACCCGACGCGCTTGTCTAGGCGGGGCGGCAACTGGACGAACTCGTCCAACGCCGGAGCGTTTGCCCTGAACCTGAACAACGCCCCCACGAACTCCGACAACAACAACGGGTTCCGCGCCGCTCGCTCCTGTGTCGCCAGATGCCGAAGACTCACGGGTCTGCGGCCAGTGCGCCTGGAGGAACAAGGGGGTCTTCTCCACGCCAATGCCCGTTTGAGGGAACGGCGAAAAATAAAGCATCACCGGGAAGGCTGGCGGGCTTTGACCCGCCTGTCACGCCCGGCCCACGGGGAAAGTGGATGAAGAAGTACAGAAACCTATACCCTCGGATTTACGATTTTAATGCGTTGTACTGGGCTTATCGATCGGCTCGCAAGGGGAAGATGGACCGTCTCGAGGTACTCCGATTCACGAACCGCCTCGAAGAGGAGCTCATCATCCTCCAAAACGAGCTAATCTGGAAGACGTACAGGCAGTCTCCGTACCGAGAATTCTATGTCACGGAACCCAAGCGGCGTCTCATAATGGCGTTGCCTTTTCGGGACCGCGTCGTGCAGTGGTCGATTTACCAAACGCTCCTGCCCATTGTGGAGCGAAAGTACATTTATGATAGCTATGCTTGCCGGCCGGGCAAGGGAACGCACGCGGCGTTGCATCGCCTGCGCTATTGGTTGCGCGGTATACCCGATGCCCACAAGTTATACGTCCTCAAACTGGACATCCACCGATATTTCTACCGGGTTAATCACGACATCCTCTTGTCGCTATACCGGAAATGGATTGACGATGAAGATCTAATGTGGTTGTTAGAACACATCATTAGGGCCAATGATGGTGCTTTGGGTGTCGTGGAGGGTACGGAAGGCTACGACGATCGCGAGGCTGGCGTAGGCATGGCCGTCGGGAACCTGGTGAGCCAGCTCTCTGCGAACATTTATCTCAACGAGCTGGACCAATTTGCCAAGCACAGCCTGCGTCTCAAGTGGTATGCGCGCTACATGGACGACGTTTTGGTGCTACATCCGTCCAAGGCGGAGCTGCACCGTGTCAGGGCTGAAATGGAGGAGTTCTTGTGGACACACTTGGCGTTGCGGACGAATAATAAAACCCAGGTACGCCCCGTCTCACAAGGCATCGAATGGGTCGGGTTTCGAGTGTGGCCGACACATGCAAAGCTGCGCAAGAGCACGGCGAAACGGATGAGGCGCAGGCTACGGTCGTTGCAGCGTCAGTACGCTCGAGGCGAGGTGGAGTTTCAGGAGGTAAACGCTTCTGTGCAGTCGTACATGGGAATGCTGAAACACTGTGACAGCTATAGACTACGAACCAAGTTGTTCGGGGAATTGGAGTTTCGTCGGGAGTAGCGCACGATAGTTGCAGTTTGATAAAGGGGAGGGGGGGACACGGTGCCCCCTCCCCTTTTAAGCGTGTCTATCCCTCAGTAGCGATCGGAGAACAGGGCCACATACCCACACGAACGGCACGTAAACACCTTTACTTCGAGAGAATCGTGACTGAAGGACTGGGACTTCTCGATGATGCCCCTAAGAAGTCGGGCATCGACGATATAGTAATGGCCCAACCCCTTTTGTTGC
>JAKOVF010000223.1 GCA_029782225.1 Chloroflexota bacterium
ACCGAAGGGCATCACGATCCAGCAGTGGTACACCTCGGCCGAAGCTAACTGCAACGGCACGACTTGCTCCGTCACGCCTGCCACAACTCTGGCGGGTGGGACGTATACCTGGTGGATCCAGACGTGGAACCAGGCTGGCACCGGTCCCTGGAGCGCAAGCTTGAGCTTTACCACGATACCGCTCGCCGCTGCCACCCTGGTCTCTCCCATCGGCGGCGTCACAGTGACGGCCAGCACGCCGACCTATACCTGGAACGAAGTGCCCGGCGCGACCTATTACTACCTGTGGGTCAATGATCAAACTGCCCCGATCATCCAGCAGTGGTACACCCGGGCACAGGCGAACTGCAATGGCACCACCTGTTCCGCTACACCGACGACCGCTCTCCCTGGCGGGACGTATACCTGGTGGATCCGGACCTGGAACCCGGCCGAGACCGGTCCCTGGAGCACCGCCGCAAGTTTCTCAAGATAAGCCAATAGATCAAATACACCGATAAACGAAGAGCCACAGATTGAAACTGTGGCTCTTTGGAAGTACCTAATCATACTTTCAATTCTCGACGGCGGTAAAGGCTGGGGGCCTTAAAATACCTTTCGCATTTGTAATGCAGTTTGGTACCCCTGTCCTATTCACCGGCAGTTCCCCCTCTTCCATAATACGGGCGTCGATCAAACGCCTTATTGTTTTTTCTGTGCAAGCGGGCCTTGATTGGATCGCCAGTCTCATCATTTATTGTTATTCCTCCAACCACGGCCTGCCCCTGCAGGTCGTTCTATTTCCAGGCCCGTAAACCAACTCGAAAGGAGCTTTGTGGTGAAAGATCTGTTCCGTCGTCTGACTGCCTGTTTCCTCATGGTCTTGATCATCCCTTTTCCCGTTCATCAAGCTACATCACAGCAGAATAGTATCCGCGGGGCAAATGCCATGGCTGCCGTTCCAGCTTTTCCAGGCGCAGAGGGATTTGGGGCAAATACACTGGGAGGACGAGGCGGAAGAATCATTGAGGTGACGAATCTAAATGACACCGGCAGCGGAAGCCTGCGGGCTTGCGTGGATGCCAGCGGAGCCAGAATTTGTGTTTTTCGTACGGGTGGATTGATCCAGCTTGCATCGCCGCTGCGGATCGTAAATCCGTATATCACGATCGCAGGTCAGACCGCGCCGGGCGGCGGGATTACGCTGAAAAAGATATCCGGAGGAGATACCCTCGCGATCGTGACGCACGATGTGGTCCTACGCTACATGACGTTCAGGCCCGGTCCGGGAGGTGAAAACCACGCCGGGGAGATCGCCTCGAACGGCGTCCATCTTTACAACATTCTCATTGACCACTGTTCCTTCAGTTGGGGCACGGACGAAGTGTTGGAGACCTGGTACAGGGTATCGGATACGACGATTCAATGGTCGATCGTCTCTGAAGGCCTGAATTGCAGCACGCACTCCAAGGGCTGTCACAGCAAGGGACTGATGGTCGGCGGCTATGCAGATAGCGAGAGCAAAACAGCCCTCGGGTCCGAGAATATTTCGGTGCATCACAATCTGTTTGCCCACAACGGTGAAAGAAATCCTCTGATCCAAACGAGTGGATTGGTGGATGTTGTGAACAACGTATCCTACAATCCTTTCGGGGTCTTCATGTATCTTTACATGAAATCCAACTCGGTGGTCCCGGTAAATTTTGTGGGCAACTACTACAAGTATGGACCGAATACCAGCGCCGGAAAATATGAAATCAAAACGTACGATGATGGCGGAGCGGGAGCGCAAGTTTACGTAGCCAGTAATATCGGACCTCACCGAACTTCCGACAGCCAGGCGCAGAATATCGTGGTGGATCCTGAATCAAGAGGATATTTGACCCAGACCCGTTTCGCTGCGCCCGCGGTGACCACCACTTCCGCCTCCCAGGCGTATGATCAGGTCCTGGCGGGTTCCGGCAACAACGCAGGGCTGGATTGTGACGGCTCCTGGGTCCTCAGGCGCGATGCGATCGACGCGCGGGTTGTCAATGATGTCCGCAACCGCACAGGTGGGATTATCGACGATCCATCCCAGGTAGGCGGCTGGATCACTCCGGCATCCGGGACACCCTGCCAGGATAGTGACCTTGACGGCATGCCGGATCTCTGGGAAACGGATCACGGCCTCGACCCAAACAATGGGTCTGACGCCGCGGCCGACAGGGATGGCGACGGATATCCTAATATCGAAGAATACATCAACGGCGTGGGGCAAGCCTTTCTTCCATCACCTCCAGGCCCCGCTGAGCTGGTCGCGCCAGTTGGGAGTATCGGATCAAACTACACACCCTCTTTCACATGGAACGAAATTGCCGACTCGACCTGGTATTACCTGTGGGTCAATGGGCCGAGCGGAGCTGTGATCAAGCAGTGGTATGAAGCCTCGAATGTCTGCAATGCAGGAAGTTGTACGGTTGTTTCGCCCGTGACTCTCGGCGGTGGGAACCACACCTGGTGGATTCAGACCTGGAACTCCGGTGGCCTCGGCCCCTGGAGCGATGCAATGAGCTTTAGCACCACCATCCAGCTTCCTCCTCCTGCGGCCACCCTGGTATCTCCGAGAGCCGGCATCGGAGCGAAATACAACCCCACTTATACCTGGAATCAGGTTTCAGGCGCCACCTGGTACTACCTTTGGGTCAACGGCCCGGGCGGGGTTGTGATCCAGCAATGGTATACCTCGGCGCAGGCCAACTGCAATGGCACGACCTGTTTCGTTACACCATCCACAACTCTCGGAGGCGGCGATCATACATGGTGGATCGAAACCTGGAATAGCGCAGGCACCGGACCCTGGAGTTCCGCCATGTCGTTCAGTACGACCGTTCTGACTCCTCCCGCGGCCGCTACACTTGTTTCTCCGACGAGCGGCAGGGTAAGCACCAGCACCCCTGCCTACACCTGGAAACCGGTGAGCAATTCCACCTGGTATTACCTGTGGGTCAATGGGCCGAACGGGACCCTGATCCGGCAGTGGTACACATCGGCACAGGCCAACTGCAATCGCACCACCTGTTCCGCGACACCGACGACCGCTCTCTCTGGCGGGACGTATACCTGGTGGATCCAGACCTGGAACCCGGCCGGGACCGGTCCCTGGAGTGCCGCCGGGACTTTCTCAAGATAACCTGACATTGCTTTCCCGTTTGCCAAAGCCGCAGGTTTCGCCTGCGGCTTTTCATTTCCTACACCTGCTTTACCTTTCAATTATGAAAAGCATTGATTAAAAAGAACTTTCATCAATGAAAGTATTAATATGAAATTAATATTTATCTTGCACAGAAAGAAGGTAAGATGGTTGCGTAGCCTTACAAGAATGAAATTTGCCCGAACGGCTCTCTTTTTTTCCCTCGGGGACCAAGCAAATTTCGAAGCCGGTTTCGAAACCGGGAATAAAGCAAATTTCAGGCGCGCGGGAGAACTGGATGAAGAGCAGGGTTCAAGAATTGGCGGAAAGGCTGGGGATGTCGTACGATGATTTTGTCGGGGAGATGCGCAAGAGGGGGTGCAGTGAACCCACTGCCACCAAGATCTGGCGTGGAGATTATGAGCACTTTGAGGATTTTACTGACAACGATATGAACCTGAGCAACCTGCGCAAGGCGGCTTTCGTCTTGAAGGCCGCAACGGGGACATTACTGCCGAAATGACGAGGGACACTTTGATCCTGCAAAGGTGGGGAGATAGAGGGGGCAATATTTTACTCGTTTCTGACGCAGTCCCATTCAAATCGAATTCACACGGAGGTGGACAGGACACAAAACCGGTTCGTTCGCATCATTTTTCGCTGGCGGCGGGAGATCGACCGGCCAGCTCTACTTCAATTGAGGAGAAACAATGAAAGCTAATTCTTTCAGTAAAAGATCGTTAGCAGTGGTCTTGACTACCATCCTGCTTCTGGTGGCCTTGCCGGTCACTAGTGTATTGGCGTTATCTTCAGGGCCGCTCAATGCAGCTACAGGTACCAATGTGGCTGCTTCAGGCACCAACACCGCCTGGACAAGCCCCGGCAACATTGCCGCTGACGATAGCGCATTTGCAACTGCGACCAACGTCCCGAGTCAAGGGGGGGATACTGATTACATTCGGGGAACAAATTACGGCTTCAATATTCCACTGAACGCAAGGATTGACGGCATTCAGGTGACTATTGGCAAATCCTCAACTGGAACTTCTGCACCGTACTTAACGGATCTAGAAGTCAAGTTGGTAAAGGCTGGAACGATTACTGCTACCAACAGGGCTGATACAGTAACAAATTGGCCCAACCCAAACATCGTCGGTACCAATTACGGTTCTACATCTGACTTGTGGGGTAGCACATGGACAGCTGCGGATATCAATGATGCAAACTTCGGCGTGGTTCTACGCGCTACCAATACCAATACTGCCGCTAATAGACCTCGGACTGGGTCTGTTGATTACATGACGATCACCGTAACGTACACCATGCCCACCACCACCGTTGGCGATGGAACCATTACTTCAAGCAAGACTGTTAAGGGTTCCGACACCAACAAGGCTGTGTCCACGTTCACGCTTGCTACGAACTTCAACACCGATACGGTGACCGGCATGCAGGTTACAGGCTCAGCGGGGGTGACGAATGTTGCCGCGAGCGGCGTCAAGGTCTACCAGGATAACGGCTCTGTCGCCAACGAATGGGACGCGACCGATACCCTCAAGGGGACGACCTCATTCTCCGGCACCACCGCCACCTTTAGCGGCCTGAGTATCGCTGTCACCACGACCCCAACCCAATACCTGATCACATACGATATGATCGCATCACCGGCCAATGGCGCAACCATGACCGGTTTTGTTTCCGGCTTGACGGTATCGGGCACAGTCACGAACAACGACACTGTCGATGCAACCCTGACGATCGACAGCCTCGCCCCGACAGCCACGGCTATTAACCGCGCTGATACTGACCCAACCAACGCACCGAGCGTCAACTGGACCGTTACGTTCAGTGAAACCGTCACGGGCGTTGGCACCAACGACTTCGCCCTGGTCAAGACCGGGGGAATCACAGGCGAATCCATCAGCGGCGTAACCCCTGTTTCCGGTACGGTCTACACCGTCACCGCGGCCACCGGCTCCGGCAACGGTACGCTCGGCCTGAACATCGCCGCCTCCCCGACCGTCAATGACACGGTGGGCAACGCCCTGACCGCTCCGTTCACCGGCCAGGTCTACACGGTGAACAAGCTCACCGCCACGACCACAACCGTGGGCACATCCAACAGTTCGATCACCTACGGCGACACGGTCACCTTCACGGGCACGGTCTCACCCGCCGCGGCCACAGGGACCATTGAGTTCTACGATGGCCTGACCCTGCTCGGCTCCGACACCTCGCTCGTCGCGGGCGTCGGCACCCTCGATGTCAGCACCCTGGATGTCGCGGGCTCGCCGCACTCCATCACTGCCAAGTATCTCGGCAACGCGACCTATGCCGGCAGCACCTCTTCGGCCATCCCGCAGTCGGTGGTTGCAAAGCAGATCACCATCACACCAGATGCGGGCCAGACCAAGGTCTTCGGCGCGTCTGATCCGCTGCCCTTCACCTACACCCACACGGCACTGGTCGGCTCCGATCCCATCAGCGGCGCACTTGGCCGCGTGAGCGGCGAGAACGTCGGCACGTACGCCTTCACGCTCGGCAGCCTGACCGCAGGCACGAACTACACCCTGGTCATGACCGGCAGCCCGGCGACCTTCGAGATCACGCCCAAGCAGATCACCATCACCCCGGACGCCGGACAGACCAAGGTCT
>JAKOVF010000228.1 GCA_029782225.1 Chloroflexota bacterium
TTCTCTGCCGCATAGACGGTGTTATCGGCGTTGTTCCGCGCTTCGATCAATTCCTTGCGCTTGCGGTCATCCTCGGCATGGGCCTCGGCGTCCTTGCGCATCTTCTCAACCTCGGCATCGTTCAAGCCCGAGGAGGCTGTAATTGTAATGTGCTGTGACCGTCCGGTGGCCTTATCCTTCGCGGTGACCTTGAGAATGCCATTGGCATCGATATCAAAGGTCACTTCGATTTGAGGCATGCCGCGCGGCGCCGGCGGAATTCCATCGAGGACGAATTTGCCCAGGGATTTGTTATCGTTGGCCATCGGGCGCTCGCCCTGGAGAACGTGGATCTCGACCTGTGTCTGGCTGTCACTCGCCGTGGAGAAAACTTGACTGCGGCGGGTGGGAATGGTTGTATTGCGCTCAATCTGTGGAGTCGCAACGCCGCCCAAGGTCTCGATGGAGAGCGTAAGAGGAGTTACATCAAGGAGCAAAATATCCTTGACTTCTCCACCTAGAACGCCAGCTTGAATCGCTGCGCCAACGGCCACCACTTCATCAGGGTTGACGCCGCGGTGCGGTTCCTTGCCAAAGAAGGCGCGCACACGATCCTGCACCGCAGGCATACGCGTCATTCCGCCGACCATCACGATTTCGTTGATGTCGCTCGCGTTCAATCCGGCGTCAGACAAGGCCTGTTTGAGGGGAGCAATCGTTCGGTCAACAAGATCCGCTGTGAGCTGCTCGAGCTTGGAGCGGGTCATCGTCATCACCAGATGTTTTGGTCCGGTCGCATCGGCCGTCAGATAGGGCAAATTGATCTCAGTCTGCATCGTGGTCGAAAGCTCAATCTTGGCTTTTTCGGCGGCTTCTTTCAAGCGCTGCAAAGCCTGACGATCATTGTGCAGGTCAATGCCATTGTCCTTCTTGAATTGCTCGATCAGGTAATCCATGACGCGCAGATCGAAGTCATCGCCGCCGAGGAAGGTGTCGCCGCTCGTCGAGCGGACCTGGAATACGCCATCGCCTACATCAAGGATGGAAATATCGAAGGTCCCGCCGCCCAGATCATAGACCGCGATAATTTCATTTTTCTTCTTATCGAGCCCATAGGCCAGCGATGAGGCCGTTGGCTCGTTGATAATGCGAAGCACTTCAAGTCCCGCAATCTTGCCCGCGTCTTTGGTCGCGTTGCGTTGGGCGTCGTTGAAATAAGCCGGGACGGTGATCACAGCCTGCGTGATCGGCTCTCCAAGATAGGCCTCTGCATCGGTTTTGATCTTTGCCAGAATCATGGCTGAGACTTCCGGCGGAGAATAATCCTTGCCGTCCAGCTCCACGCGCACATCGCCGTTTGCCGCCTCATTCACTGCATACGGCACGCGCTTCTTCGTGCGTTCCACCTCGGGATCGTCGGCTTTGCGTCCCATGAAACGCTTGATCGAAAAGACCGTGTTCTGTGGGTTGGTGATGGCCTGGTTGCGCGCCACGCGTCCTACCAGACGCTCGTGGTTTTTGTTCACTGCCACCACGGACGGGACGAGCCGCTCACCTTCCGCTGATGGAATGACAACCGGCTCGCCGCCGCTCATCACCGCCGCCACCGAGTTGGTCGTGCCGAGATCAATACCAATGATTTTTGCCATGATTATTCCTTTGATTTATGTCATCGCGAGGAGGGCTTCAGCCCGACGAAGCAATCCCCGTCTAAACCAGGAGATTGCTTCGGGCGAACGAACAACGGCCTCGCAATGACATGATATTAATTATTGTGCCACCCTCACGAGGGCTGGTCTTATGACGCGCTCGCCGAGCATGTATCCATTTTGGACAACAGCGATCACGTGTCCGCTTTCGAAGCCATCCGCGGGTTCATGTGAAATCGCTTCGTGGAAGTTCGGGTCGAAGGGCGTGCCTTGAGCCTCGATCCTCTTCACACCTTCGTTCTCCAAGATGTTCACCAGTTTCTTTTGAATCAATTCGATCCCGCTGATCCACGCGCCTGAATCGGACGGCCGGTTTTGCAGGGCACGTTCCAGGTCATCGAGCACAGGCAGGATCTTCTTGATGATGTCGCCCTTCATCGAAGAGTACATCATGTCGTTGTCGCGCTCAATGCGCTTGCGATAGTTTTGAAACTCCGCCTGCGAGCGCATCCAGCCATCTTTGTACTCAGCGGCTTTGGCCCGGGCCTCAGCCAATTGACCCTGCAACGCTTCCAGCTCGACCTGGATCTGCTCGCCATTTTCAGGGGACTCCCCCTGCGGGGACGATGCTACCGCCTCGGCTTGAGTTTCGTTCAGTTCATCCTCTTGATGTTTCTTCTTATCGGTCATACTCTCACTCTCGTTATTCGATATTCGATACTTCGATGATCGAACATCGAGTATCGCTTTTATTCACCAGCAATCGTATCGTTGACCAGATCGCTCAGCAGGCCAGCGACGAATCGCACAGTGGGAATGGTTCGTGCATACGACATGCGCATGGGACCCAGCACACCCAGCGTCCCTGTGGCAAGGCCGGGGACTCCGTAGCGCGCGATCACCATCGAACACTGACGCAGTTCCTCCCAGCCGCTTTCTCCGCCAATCAAAACCTGGAGTCCGCCCACATTGCTGTTCACTGTGGAGCGGATCAACAAATCCTGGAGTGTTGAACGTTCTTCGAATAATTTCAATGCGCGCCGCGCCTCGTCTGACTCCGCGAATTCCGGTTCAGACAAGACATTCGTCAAGCCATCCGTATACATTTCGCCAGAGACGCGCCCGGCGGAGCGACGCATGTCCTGCTGGATGAGAAGGCGGATATCCTGATCCAGAGCGTCGGGGCGAACTGGAAGGGCCTCGATGGCATCCACAACGAGCCCCGCTAAAAGTCCGTTGAGACGCGCTGCGGTTTGGCTGAGTCTCTCCTGAGTGACCGGCTCTGCCAGCGTCAAAATCTGCTGCGAAACCTCACCTCCCACCATCACCAGGACCATCAGCACCTGTCGTCCCTGCGTCGATATTAGTTCCACGTGCTTATAGCGGAATTGTTCCGCATGGGGCGCCGTGACCACAGATGCGCCCTGAGATTGGTGGGCCAGGATCGAGGCCGCCAGAGTCATCCACTGGTCAACGTCGGCGCGGGCCTGGTAGAACTGGTGTGAAATCGTCTGCTGTACGTTCCGTGGAAGCTCGGCGTCACCCATCATCTCGCTCACGAAATAGCGATAGCCTTCCTCAGATGGGACTCGGCCAGCAGAGGTATGAGGCTGACGCAGATAGCCCATGTCCGTGAGAGCCGCCATCTCGTTGCGAATGGTCGCAGGTGAAATATCCAGATGGTAATGTTCGACCAGCCGCTTCGAGCCAACCGGCTGAGCAGAGTCGATATAATCACGGATAATTAGAAGAAGCAGGGTCTTCTGGCGCTCAGAGAGTTCTGGCATGTACTTCACACAGTTAGCACTCTCCGTTTGAGAGTGCTATTATCCTCGGAATAATGATAACAGTGGGCAAGAAGGTAGTCAATAAGAAGAGTATAAGAATTGCGAACATATAATATCCACGCTCCCACACGGAGTATGGCTCGTAAAAAAACGAAGCGCACTGCTTGGCAGTGCGCTTCGTTCGTCAACAAGTCACTCGATTTCAGGGCTGCCAGGCCGGGTCGAATGCCGAGCCCTTACCAGCAGGTATCTTCGTGCGTTCTATGCCTGTAGTCGTCATATACCAGACATCACGGTTATCACCTTCAAAGACCAGCCATTGCTCATCCGGTGAATACTCTATATTCTCGATTGAGACCAGAGTGTATTGAAGTCGTGTCCCCTGCTCAGTCGGTGGATCGACCGCATCAATGCTCACAAGATAGGGCCGTGAGACCGAATCGGCGCGGCGCTGGTTGAAGACGATCAACTGTCCATCCCGAGACCATAATGGCATGTAATCAGAAAGCTCGGTCCCACTGCGCACATACTGTCTCTGGTCGCTGCCGTTGGCAGACATCAGCCAAATCTGGTAAACCCCGAGGCGTTGAACCGCGTAGGCAATTTGAGTCCCATCCGGTGACCAGGCAGGCTGGCGGGACTGCTCATTGTTCGGACGGTCGGTCAACTGGGTCACCGTGTTGCCGTTGACCAGGTCCATCACGTAGATTTCCATATCGCCGCCGCGCAGCGAGGTGAAGGCGATCCTGGTACCGTCCGGCGACCAGGCTGGTTCGAAGTCTCCACCCGGAACGGTCGGCAGTTGCTGCAGGCCGGTCCCATCAGCGTTGATGATGAACAATGAAGAATTGTAGTATTTATCATCCATGCCCCGGCATGGTGAAATAAATGCCATTTTCTTCCCGTCCGGCGACCATTTCGGCTGACAGGCGCCGTCAGGCAGATTCGTGAACTGCACGGGTTCGGGAGCGCCAATATCATAGAGATAGATTTCGGCCGCGTTGCCAGCCAGAAAAGCATAAGCGATCTGTCCTTCGCCACCGCCAACGGGTGTGATACCCACCGTGGGAGTTACGCTGGCCGTCGGGGTATTCGATACAGCCAGAACGATGGGTTCCGTTTGAACTGGAAGAGGGGTCTTGGTCGCAGGTATTTTTGTCGGCGTAGAGGTGAAGGTGGGCGCGAGCGTCTCTGTAGGCAATACGGTAGCCGTCTCAGTCGGCGACGGCAGCACTAACTTGGTCGGCGTAAAAGTGGACGAGGGTGCTGGGAAAAACGGGAAGGAAGCGCGCAGGTCTGCCGGCACAATCGAGGGTGCAAGGATCGGAATCCCGATGGCAATGAAGAACAACAGGATGAGAACAAAGCGTGTCAGCGCACGCTGCCGTTTTTTTTCGCGCTCTTTTTGTTTTCTTAGCGGAGAAACAAAAGGCATTTCCTCATCGGGATGAGGTGGAGGCGGGGCAGGAACGGGCGTCTTCGGTCGCACTTCCACCGGCGATTCGAAATCACTGGGGTCCTTTGGCAAATGGGAGTCAGCAGGAGGAGGCGTGACCGCATAACTGCCGCTGCCATTCAATTGCTGAGTCTTTGATTTGGAACCCAGCAGGGCCTTTTTAAATTCGTCGCCGGTTTGGAACCGGTCGGACGGGTCCACTGCCATTGCTTTTTCGATCGCCGCCGCGAGCCGCCGCGAGACTTTCGGGTTGCGTTTCCGCAATGGAGTCAACTGTGCGTTATCCATCGCACGCGCGAGGCCGTCTTCCGGAATGACACCTGATAAGGAAGCATAGAGTGTCGCGCCCAATGAGTAGATATCTGTACGCGCATCCGTGCGCGCAGTACCATACTGTTCAGGGGGAGAATAACCCGGCGTCATGGCACGAGCGCCGGTGGTGGTGGCCTGACTCCCCTGTACCACTTTCGCAAGTCCAAAATCGACCAGATAGATATGTCCATCCGGTGTGATCTTCACATTGCCGGGCTTGATATCTCGATGCAGAATCGAAGGTTTGCGGGCATGTAGATAATCGAGTGCGTCACAAATGGCCGCACCAATTTGGATCGCGTCATCTTCATTGATAGTCCCCATGCGCTCCATACGCTGACGAAGGTCCTCGCCTTCGATAAAATCCATGACGAGATATTGCCCCTGCTCACCCACCACGAAGTGATCAGAGACGCGCGGCAGGTTGGGGTGACGCAGGTTGGCGAGGATTACCGCTTCCAGGCGGAATTGCCGCGCATACTCATCTGTTGTAAAGAGGTTTTCCTTGACGGCAACATCCACACCGAGATTTTCGTCGACTGCGCGATAAACCGAGCCCATGCCGCCCTGGCCCAGGATTTCGACAATGCGATATCGTCTATGAAGAAGAGTGTCGCGTTCCAGAGTCATCCGTTACCCTACTCACATGCCGTAGTGGTGGCATTATATCAGACGGGTATCCTACATTTGGGAGGGTTCCGCTAATTTGAAACGAAAAAACAACCATGGCGCGCCGGCTGAAACCCAGAAACCGACCAGTGCATAGCGGAAAAAGCGCAGAATATATGAAATGAACTCCTCCTGACGAGGAAAGACCGCACCCAGACCCATCCACAGGATGACTACACCAACCAGGCCAATAATATATCGAAGCGCACGCTTCCACATTGGACCCTGAGCCTGGTACCCGCCAGTTGAGGCGATCCACGCTGCACCAACCGCCAGCCCAAAGAATGCACCGGTTGAGGTGAAGAGTCCCTGCAACGAGACGGGATTCAGCTCCCCGGTCCCGACGCGCTGCGCATTGATCAACCAATCCTGAGGCATCTGGTAGTCGCGCAATCCATTTGCGAGCGCAACTCCGGAGATCACGAAGACCATCGAGACAGCAAATGCCAGCGCGACCTGCGTTCCCAGCGTCATGGCTTTGATGCGCGCCGCAGCGGAATCCCATAAACGCAGGAAAAGCGCCAGAATGATCGTGCCTATCAGCCAACCCAGAACCACATCATGCACAAAATGGACGCCCAGGTAGACGCGCGAAAACCCAATGAGGAAGATCAAGATACCCGCCACAACCCAGGTCCACTTTTTTCCAATGTACGCGGCCAGCATGCCCCATACACTGACCGCATCCTGCGCGTGGCCGGAGGGAATTCCAAACGAGGTCTCTGCCGACAGAGCCTTGACCGAGGAGCTGACCCAGTACGGCCGCGGAGCAGCGAAGATCAATTTTGTCACGCCGTAAAAGCTGATGCTCACCATCAGTATGAAGCCGACCCGCAAACCAAGGCGCGCATCCACGCTCCAATACAACAGTGGCAGGATGAGCAAATAGAAGTTCTCGTATCCCAGAAACGTGAAGAATTCCATTGGCCCTTTCAGCCAGGTCCCCAGGCTCTGAATCATGACCACCCAATGGACGCCGCTCGTCCAAAGATTCTCCATGTGCATTCTCCTCGATTTGATGTGAGTATGATGAGTTTCCAGGCTCTTACATTGACGAACCTGTAAAAACTATTGTACACTCAGAAGATGGAAAAATCACCTTCACGCTGGTGGGACTTTCCGTCTGCCATCTTACTTGTTTGCGCGATCCTCGTCTCCACCTGGCGCTTAACGATCACCAACTGGACTCCACATATTGCATATGTATCCAATCTGGCTCTTGCCGGAACCATCCTTGGACTTGCACTAGGGCAAAGTCGTTTTGGCAAGCTTGGCGTAAGACTGCTTTATATTGGTTATACGCTTGTCATCTTGCCGTGGCAATTAATTGCATTTTACGGAAGTGAAGTTCAACTCACAGATCGTCTGCTCAGCATCGGTCAGCGCATCGCTTTTTCGTTCGGCCAATTTGTAACGAACAAGCCTGTACCCGACGAATTGTTCTTTGTGTTCCTGATTTCGCTGGGTTACTGGATCATTGGACTGATCGCGGGATATTCCTTGATCCGCCGTGCGAATTATCTGGTCTCTGTTCTCCCCGCTGCCATCGCGATGATGATCGTAAACCAGTATGATCCGGCTCATCCGGGACGCATTTGGTTCATCGCCGTCTATTTCACGCTGGCGCTGGGGCTACTAGGACGCCAGCAGTTTGTCCGCCGGGGCATCGAGTGGAACAAGAACAAGATCCAGTTAGCTCCCGAAACATCCCAGGAATTGAGTACCGCCGCATTGATTACGGCCGGAGCGCTGGTACTCCTGGCGTGGAGTATCCCGGCGCATCCATCTGCGGCGCTTGCCGATCTCTGGGATCAGCTTAGTCAACCCTGGGAGACTGCCAAGGAACGCATGAAGAATGCGTTTGCTTCTGTGAACAGCGATGCTCCGCGGATAGAATATGTCCGTGATTCTATGTTTCTGGGGGATAGCGCCAACCTGGATAAGTCGCTCGTATTCACGGTGACCGCCCCACCGGAAGCGCTGGCCCTGCCACGTCTTTACTGGCGCGGCCGTGCGTATGATCATTATGAAAATGGGAAATGGACATCTACCGAAAAAGGCGCATCTGCCTTTTCACCAAAGGACGATACCTTTCATCCGCCGGATACTCAACTGCGACACGAGTATGAATTCTCGTTTACATCCTACATCCATGACCAGACGACACTTTATTTGCCGGGGCAGCCGGTTTGGGTCAGTCACGCGGCGACCGCGAGACTGTTCGAGCTTTCGGCTGACAGGCAGGATGTCATCGCGCTGCTGGCCAGTCCGTTGATCCAGGCGGGGGACAGTTACACCACGCGCTCGACCCTCGCGAATCCCTCAGCCACTGACCTGCGCGAGAGTGGAACCACCTATCCGCTCTGGGTTACCGACCGCTATTTACAATTGCCAGATCGATTCTCGCCCACCATCAGAGATTATGCACGGCTGGTCACAACAAACCTGACCAATCCCTATGACAAAGCTGCGGCCATTACAGATGCCTTGCGCTCCGGTATCCAATACAGGACGACCATCTCGCCTCCAACCGATGGAAGCGATGTGATCGAGTGGTTTCTGTTCGAGGGGAAACAAGGCTACTGCAATTACTACGCAACCGCCGAAGTATTGATGCTGCGGTCGCTCGGCATTCCTGCGCGCATGGCAGTGGGTTATGCCCGGGGAGATAATAGCCGTGATAGCCTTGTTTACACGGTGCGAAACGAAAACGCGCATGCCTGGCCTGAAGTCTACTTTGTGGGATACGGATGGGTGGAGTTCGAGCCAACCGCCAACCAGGATCCGCTTGTCCGCCCGGAAAAGAGTGTTTCAGCACAACCAACACCGGTTGGGATAGCTACGCCACAGGGTCCAAGTGCCATTCCGGATATCCAGTTGGAAGATTCACAGACCACACCAGCGGTGAAGAGAACTTCCTTCCTAAGCTCAATCACAAAGTATCTACCCGCCATTGGCTGGAGTCTCGCGGCAATCCTGCTCATAGCTGGGATCGTCATGCTGAATCGCCGCATCCCGCTGGTCCGGACCGCCGCGGCGTATGTAGTGAATTCATCTGAACGGCATGGCATTCAAATGCCCCGCTGGTTGAGGCGGTCGGCGCTTTACATCCTGCTCGATCCCGTTGAACGTTCCTTTAATGCGATCAATGTGAGTTTAAGATGGTTGGGAAAATCCCCGGCTTTGCATTATACTCCGGCTGATCGCGCGGCTGCATTGATGAAGTTGTTGCCCGAGGCATCTCAAGAAATCGCCGTATTGCAAAGGGAACACCAAGCGTCTTTGTATTCACCTCGTGCCGGGGATGGAAGCATGGCACGCCAGGCCAGCCGCAGCCTCTTGTTGAAAGCTTTGAGAGCGAAATTCACCCGACCCTGGGCATGACCCTTGTAAATTCAGGTAGATCCATCATGGCTACTGACAGTACCCGCCCAACCACAGTCCACGACCAGATCCAAAACCTTAGCCTGCAGGCGGGGCAAATCCGCGCCGAGCTGCAGGGTGGCAAGGTTCGTGTTCCCATTTCCACGATTGATGGACTGAGCAATCTAGAAAGATCGTTGACACGGGTTGCGGTAAAGATCGAGGCCTTCGAGACCGAACACAGCAACCTGATGGCGCTTGCCAATGTGGGACAAATCATCAACTCATCGCTCGAATTGGATGAGGTGCTGCGCATTGTGATGGACAACATTGTCCGCCTTACGGGGGCCGAACGCGGCTTCCTGATGCTGCGCGATGCAAACGGTCAGATGGTCACCAGTGTGGCGCGTAATTGGGAAAAAGAGTCCATTCATAAGACCGAACTGACTGTCAGTCGCACGATCGTACAGCGTGTGATCGAAAGCGGCGAACCCATTCTGACAACCAACGCGCAGGATGACCAGCGGTTTGTGGGACAGGAAAGCATCGTCGCCTTCAACCTGCGCTCGATCCTGTGCGTGCCGTTGAAAGTTAAAGAGGATTTGATCGGCGTAATCTACACGGATAACCGCATCCGTACCGGCATCTTCTCCGAATCAGAGCGGGACCTGTTGGTTGCCTTTGCAAACCAGGCCGCGGTCGCGATCGAGAACGCCCGCCTCTTCTCCTCTCTCAAGCAGACCCTGGCCGAAGTCACCGGCCTGAAGAACTTAATGGATAACGTCTTCGCATCCATTGCCAGCGGTGTGATCACTGCGGACATCCAGGACCAGATCACGCTGTGTAACCGCGCGGCCGAATCCATTCTCGGACACCGGTCCGCGGACATCGTCGGTCATCAACTGGACGAGATCCTTGCCTCCGCTCTGACAGAGATCCAGCCGCGGCTGACAGAGGTTCGTGAGACAGACAAACCAATCGTTGATCTGGAGGTCAGTCCTCACCTGCCCGAGCGCGGATTTGTCAACTGGCGCTTGAATCTCTCTCCACTGAAAGATGCGTCGCAGTCCACACAGGGTATCGCCATCGTGCTGGATGATTTGACCGAGCGCAAGAAGCTCGAAGCGCAACGCAGACTCTTCGAGCGTATGGTCTCGCCAGCAGTCATCAATCAACTGGACCCCAACAGTTTGCAGCTGGGCGGCAAGCGCGCCGATATCACGGTGCTGTTCGCAGATATCCGGGGCTTTACATCTTACAGCGAACTACACTCGCCTGAAGAACTTGTGTCTGTGCTGAATCAATATCTGGCCGCCGCAGCCGATGCCGTGCTTGCCGAAGAAGGGACGATCGATAAATTCCTGGGTGATGCGGTCATGGCATGGTTCAACGCCCCCATTCCGCAAAAGGATCATACTCTGCGTGCGGTGCGGGCCTCTCTGGCCCTACGGAATGCCGTTCAAATCCTTCATGCACGGCTACCGGCAACGGGTCATCTCGATTTTGGGGTCGGCATTCACTATGGTGATGCGGTTCTCGGCCTGGTTGGCACTGAAAAAAGACTGGAATATACGGCAATCAGCGATGCGGTCAATGTGACCAAGCGCATTCAGGAAAATGCAGCCAAGAATCAGATCCTGATTACCCGCGAAGCCTATGACCGTGTGCGGAGTGAAGTGGATGCGAGGCCCTATGCGCCCCTCTCCGTGAAAGGCAAGACCCAGCCAATTGAGGTTTATGAGGTACTTGGATTGAAGTGATAGGCTATGAATATTCATTCAAAAGCGGATGGCAGAGGTTATTCCCTCTGCCTTTTTGTTTGGCCCCGGGAATGCAAATCTTATTACTTACCTCCTAGTACTTGTTACTTACAGCCTCTACGAACTTCACAATCGACTCAAGCCCCGTTTGCACTGGTTCAACTTCGATGAACTCATTTTTTGTATGCGCGCCGCCGCCTACGGTCACGCCCAGCACGATAGCCGGGATTCCCTGGCTCAGGGGGATATTTGCATCAGTGGAGCCTGCGGTCAGCGCTGCAGAGAGTCCTTGGGCTTCCACGCACTTTACCCCTAATCGCACGAAAGGATGATCGATTGAAATCTGCCCGGCAGGACGCTGGCCAATCACATCAGCGATCACGTCCACGCCATCGCGCTTCGCAGAGCGAATTAGTTCCTCCGCTTGCTCCACCACGCGAGCGAGGGTGTTTGGATTTTCCGAACGCAGGTCCAGCTCGCAGACCGCTTCTGACGCAATCACGTTAACTCCGGTCCCACCGCTGATCGTGCCCACATTCATTGTCGTGCGCGGGTCGCGCGGCAAACGCAAAGCAGTCAGGTGCGTGATCAGAGCTGCAAGTTCATGCACTGCCGATGGCTGACCATAATCCGACCATGAATGTCCACCTGTGGTTTGTACGCGGATTCGATACCGCTTCACGCCGATGGCGCGATGATAAACGTGTCCCAAAGCCAGGCCTTCGAGCACAAGATAGCCGGTCACATCCGTACCGAACCGATCCACCACGGCGCGCATCCCGCGCAGGTCGCCCAGTCCCTCTTCGCCAACGTTGGCCACGAACCACAGATCGCGCTTCAATTCAACCTTCCGCTCACGCAATAGCCACAAAAGACCAAAAAGTGCAGCCACGCCCAGTGAATTATCGCCGATCCCGGGCCCGTAAATTTTCCCCGCTTCTTTCCTCACTGGAAGATTGGTCCCGTTTGGAAAGACAGTGTCCAGATGAGCAGAGACAACGAGAGGGCGCGCGGCGGGGTCCAGCCCAGGCAGCCGTGCGTATGCATTGCTCACACCGTCGATTGAAACATCCTTGAGATTTTCGTGCGCGAACCGGCCGCGCACGAATTCGGCACGCGCCGTTTCTTCAAAGGTCGGCGCAGGGATTTGCTGGATTTGGATGAGGAGGTCTAGCAGACGGTCAATCATATTTATTCCTGTGTCATTGCCCCGCCTGCATTCGGCGGGGCTGCAAAGAGCGTTCGCTGCCACGAAGCCATCCCCTGCGGAAGGGTAACAACTCTTTGATGGAATACCCTCAAACAGGAAATTGCTTCAGGCTTCGCCTTTGCCATGACAGACATATTATATTTCCCTTGCTGAATCACTCAAGGAACGCAGGCGGGCTTCCGCAAGACCAGGCATCACATCCAATGGATAAAAGGGACCACTTCCCTCGATTTTGAGCGAGGCTGAGACACTGCCATACATCGCGGCTTGAAGCGGATCTTTTGTTTTCGAGAAACCCGCCAGGAAACCGCCGGCGAAAGCGTCTCCCACGCCGGTCGGGTCGGCAAAGCGCGCCAGGTACGCGGGGAGCTCGTAGCGACGATTGGCGGCCGCGTCGTACACATACTGCCCGCTCAGGCCACGTTTGATGACCACGATGCGCGGACCAAAGTCGCTGATTCGCTTGGCCATGTCCCACAGGTCATGTGTCTCACCCCAGAAGAGGGCACGGAGTTCCTCCTCCGATGGCTGGAAACAAGTCACCCCCTGGAGTACGACCCGCAGGTTGCGCCAAAGTTTCGGGGTCATGTAACTCGGAGCAGGGTCCAGGCTCAAGGTCAGGTTTGAACCGCTGCTAAAGACCCGGATCAACTGGCTCTGGCTGGTAAAGTCCATCGGGCAGAGATGAACGTAGGGCGCGTCCCGATAATTCTCAGGGACATCCAGTGCGGTCGGTGCCAGTGCATCAAACTTCTGTGGATCGTCCCGCGCATCGGGAGGTTGGTAACCGAGCAAAGCTTTGGGAAAGGTCAATTGACGGCGCGCGAAATGAGAAACGGGATTGCTCTGACTCCGCTCATTCTTATTGTTGTAAGCCACGAAGGCGCGCAGATCCATCTCACGCGGCTGGATGCGAATTCCACTCACATCGAATCCGCGCGCTTTGAAACTTTCGATCCACTGATTTGGATAATCCTGTCCCACGCGCCCGACAAGGCCCATGCCTAAATCCCAAAGTGCCAGGCCGCCCGCGGCATAAAGCAAACTGCCGCCCGGCGAATCAAGGAGAGGCTGTCCGCTGGGAGGCAGGAGATATTCACGGGTGAGCTTTCCTGCGATGACGTAGGTGGGTCTGCCCGCAATATTCATGCTTCACTAAATTGAGGATGACGGTATGTCATGTAATAAAAGGCTGCTCGGTCGTCTTCTCGACGGGAGAGGTATTGAGCGGCAACACAAACGTGAAGTTGCTGCCTTTGCCTTCCACGCTTTCGGCCCAGATGCGACCACCATGCATCTCGATCATCACCTTCGCCACAGAGAGACCCAACCCCATGCCGCCATGACGTCGCGTGAGGTGCGACTCAACCTGGAAAAATCTTTCGAAGACACGCGGCATATCACGCGCGGGAATGCCGACACCGTTGTCGATCACCGATACCTTTACATATCCCGAAGCAAGCTCGGCCTTGACGAGCACCTGCCCGCCCTTGTCTGTAAATGTGATGGCATTCTTGACCAGGTTGCTTAAAGCAATCGCGATCTTTGCGCCATCTGCATCCACGAGGAGGTCGGTCTTGTCCAGCGCCTTCTTGAGTTTGACGCCCTTCTGTTTTGCCATCTCATGAAAGGAAGCAATGACGTCATCTACCACACGCCCCACGGAGACTCTGCGCTGTCGCAGGCGCGCTGTTCCGCTCTGGTAATTATCCACATTCGAGAGACTTTCAATGATTTCCTTCAGCCGTGTCGCGTTGCGGATGATCGCATCCAGTTGCTCGTTGTATTCAGTTCCCAGCATCTCGCGCAGGAAGGTTGCATGACCGAGGATCAGACCCAGCGGCGTGCGAAGCTCATGGGAGGTAATGGCAATAAACTCGTTCTTCAAACGGTCCAGTTCGCTGATCTCGTTGGTTGAGCCTTGCAGGCGCCGCTCCAAAATTTCATTTCGCATGGCCATCGAGGCCAGCCCGGCCAGCATCTCTAGAACTGCGACATCATCCTCGGTATAATGTCCGTTATCGACCTTGTTCCGCACTTCAAAAACACCGCTGGCCACGCCGCGAAAGATCATGGGCACAGCCAGCAGGGATTTGGTTTTGATCTTGGCGAGTCGGTCGATCTGGCGCACGTGACGGATGTCGGCGCTGGCATCCCCGATAATGAGCGAACGGCACTTTGTGTATACATCCCCTTCCGCTGTCCCATCCAAAGGGATCTTTACCCCTAGCAAGGCGTCGCGGTGGAACCAGGGCACCACAGAAAAAGCGAGTTGCTTGGCAGCTTCGTCAAAGTCCAGGATGTAGGCAGACTCGCTGTTTGTCAGTTCGGCGGCAGCGGTAAGGATGGATTGCAGGTACTTGTCCATATCCCCCGCGGTCCCCAGACCACGTGCTGTTTCCAGTAAACGAGTGTAGCGTTTTTTATGTTCCATGGTTGTACCAGCCGACAGTAAGATTATACTTCGCTGACCAGTCAGGTACTGAGGCTGGAAAATAACAAAAACATTTGAAATTAAATAGACCAATAAGGAGATTCTATTCATGGCAAGTAAAAAAGTACGCGTCGCCATTATCGGGGTGGGCAACTGCGCATCGTCACTCGTGCAGGGTGTTCAGTTTTACAAGAACACCGCCGACGATGCAACGGTCCCCGGTGTGATGCATCCACGGCTGGGCGGCTACCACATCCGTGACATCGAATTCACGATGGGCATCGATGTGAATGTCACCAAAGTGGGCAAGGATTTGTGCGAGGCGATCTTCGCAGAACCAAACAACACCTATAAGTTTGCAGAAGTCCCACAGCTCAACGCGCCGGTCGTCCGTGGTATGACACATGACGGCCTCGGCAAATATCTGAGCGGGACTATCAAAAAAGCGCCCGGCCCCACGGCCGATATCGTCCGTCTCCTGAAAGAGACCAAGACTGATGTAGTCGTTAACTTCCTGCCGGTGGGTTCCGAGATGGCAACCAAATGGTATGTGGAGCAGTGCCTCGAGGCGGGCTGCGCCTTCGTCAATGGCATCCCGGTATTCATTGCCTCGTCGGAATACTGGAGCAAGCGTTTCAAGGACGCCGGGCTGCCGCTGCTGGGCGACGATATCAAGTCCCAGGTCGGTGCGACGATTCTGCACCGCGTACTCACCACCCTTTTTGTGGACCGCGGCGTCCGCATCGACCGCACGTATCAACTCAACTTCGGCGGCAACACAGACTTCCTCAACATGCTCGAACGCGAGCGGCTCGAGTCGAAGAAGATTTCCAAAACCGGCGCGGTCACCAGTATGATTCCCTACGATCTCGGCAAGGATAACGTCCACGTTGGCCCAAGCGATTACGTTCCCTGGCTGACCGACCGCAAGTGGGCGTACATCCGTATGGAAGGGACCACCTTTGGGAATGTCCCCCTGAACGTGGAAGTCAAGCTCGAAGTGTGGGACAGCCCCAACTCGGCCGGCGTAATGATCGATGCCATCCGCTGCGCCAAGATCGCGCTGGACCGAAAACTCAGTGGACCGATCGTCGGTCCGTCATCCTATTTCTTCAAGACGCCGCCGGTGCAATTCCGCGACAGCGTCTGCCGCGAGAAGGTTGAAGACTTCATCGCAGGCAAGAGCAATGAGTAAACAGACGAGTGACAGTCACCTTCAGGGTGACTGTCACTTTTATCAGGTAAAATGCTTCGCATGACGAAGACCCAGCGCCTCATCCTGACCTCGATCCTGCTTACCGTTTTCTTAGCATCCTGCCAGCCCCAGCCCGCCCCTGCTGGACCCAACCTCGCGTTGACTCAAGCCTTCCAGACTGCAGTGGCCCAGATCAGCCAGCCGACTCAAACGCCGGCGCCAAGCAATACCCCCATTCCCACAGCCACGATCCCACTTACGCCGCCAGTATTGCCCGCAGCGTATGTCTCTCCTTTGCTGGATGCGCTCGACACCCCGCGTACCTACATATCGGACACCTGTCAGTATCTCAAGTCCAAATGGGATCCTAATAACGCCGCACCGGGAACGATCGTGATGACCATCATGTTCCATTCCATCACCAAAGGCCGGGCGGAAAGCTCCAACCAGATCACGTCGGACGATTTCAAGAAACTCATGAATGACCTGCATGACATGGGTTTCCAGGCCATAAACATGACGCAGATGGTGGACTTCATGTACAACAACGCGAAGATTCCACAACGCTCCGTACTCTTGATCGTGGACGATCGCCATTTCGCTGAATACTTCAACGATCATTTCCGTCCGTTCTACGAGCAGTGGGGCTGGCCCGTGGTCAATGCCTACATCGCCAAAGATGAACGGCCAGATTTATGGGCCGAGAATGCCGCGCTTTCCAACGAAGGCTGGGTGGATTATCAGGCACACGGCTTCATTCACAACATCAATATCACAAACGCTTCCACGGACGATTTCATCAACGGTGAAATGGGAGGCGCGATCACATCCTTTCAGAAGTACCTCAATAAAACGCCCATTGCATACATCTGGCCCGGTGGAAGTTTCTCCGCGCGGGCAGTTCAGATCGGGCGTCAGCTAGGCTATAAACTGGGATTCACCGTCAACCCACGCGGACCGGTCATGTTCAACTGGGTGCCTCAAGCGGACAATGATCCCGCTCCCTACGCGCTCTCCGAAGGCCCGGTCAATGATCCACTGATGACTCTCCCCCGCTACTGGGATACAGATGCGCGTTCACACCTCGACACGGTCCGGCAGATCGGTACGGACGCCGCGGCCTATGCCGAGCAAAATAAAGCCGCTGAGCTGGAGTACTATGATATCGTTTGCGCGCCGGCACTTGGTGCCCTAC
Organism: Chloroflexota bacterium; assembly: GCA_029782225.1. GTDB lineage: Bacteria > Chloroflexota > Anaerolineae > Anaerolineales > Villigracilaceae > JAKOVF01. Next base: position 17,010 of record JAKOVF010000228.1, read on the forward strand.
CTGCCGCCAATCCTTAAAGATTTCATCCTGGCTTTGTTCAGGGCTTATTACAACATGTCTGATTGTGTCTTTTGTAAGATCGTCAACAACGATGCCAAAGCGACCATCCTCTATCGTGATGAGCAGGTTACTGCTTTTCGCGATCTTCATCCTGCCGCGCCGACACACATTCTCATCGTGCCGAACAAGCACATTGAATCGGTTAACCATCTGCAGCCCGAGGATGAAGCGCTGGTTGGTCATCTGTTCACCGTGGCAGGTCAACTTGCCGTTCAGGAAGGCATTGCCCAGAATGGCTATCGTCTCATTACCAATACAGGCACGGACGGCGGACAAACTGTCTTCCACTTGCACATGCACCTTCTTGGTGGTGGGCGCATGACACACATAACAAAATAACTTTCGCCCTTCGACTTCGTTGCACTCCGCTCAGGGCGAGTTTCAAACAGGTTTTCAATTGTCAAGTCACCGCGCTTCGACGGCGTTCGACGGAAGAACACCGTCTCTCTCCGCTCACATCGTCCCGATATCCCCGTTCGGGCCGTGAGCCCGACGGGGCGAAACGGCCTTCGGGAGCGCGAAGATCAACTGGAGATTCCCATGCCCAATCGTGACCTCTACCTGCTTTCCCCACGCACGCTTAGCCCTGAGACCATTGCTGTTGCCTTTGCCAAGACCTCACGCTCGCCCGAATCTTTTCGTGAGATCGCAGCGGAATTGAGCGATGAGAAATCTGCGAAATTTCATGAAAAATGGGTGGTGGGATATGGGCACGCGTCCGTGGCAGAACATGCAGTTTTGCACATCGCCTTCGAAAATATCTCGCGCATTGCGATCGAGTCCATCGAGGGCAATCGGCTGGCATCCTACACAGAGAAGTCCACGCGTTATCAGAAGTGGGGACCGGATGATTTCACCATTCCTCCCGAACTGAATGGACATCCTCTTTGCAACGAATACGTGGAAACCATCCGCTTCCTTTTCAGGACTTATGCTGAATCCCTGGACCCGGTTAAGAGTCTTATACTTGGCCGCTCCCCGCGCCGCGAAAATGAGACTGACGAAGCCTACGACCGCCGCATCCGTTCGCAATATGTGGACACGTGCCGTTTCATCCTACCGGCGGCTGCCAACGCTAATGTCGGCATGACCGTCAACGCGCGCGTGCTTGAAAATGCCATTCGCAAGATGCTTTCTCATCCACTCGCCGAGGTGCGGGAAATTGGCGAGCAGGTCAAAGCCACCGCGCTGGGTGAAGTGCCGACGCTGGTGAAGTATGCGGATGCCGTTCCCTATCTCCGAGAAACCATGGAGGAACTTGCCAGCGGCGAGCACACTCAAAAGATCAATGAAAACTCTGCGGCCTCTGTGCGCTCTGTGGTGAAAAACAACTGGTGTTCATTAATTGACTACGATCAGAATGGGGAAAAGAAAGTCCTTGCCGCGGCACTCTACCGTTTTGGCGAAATGAGCTACGCCGAGGCGCTGGATTATGTCATGCTGCTGAAAAAAGATGAACTTAAGCAAGTGGCCGAATCTGTTCTCGGGCGGCTGGGGAAATACGACATTCCCCTGCGTGAACTGGAATACGCCAGCTATACCTTTGACCTGGTCATGGATCAGGGCGCGTATGCCGAGTTTAAGCGTCACCGCATGATGACGCAGACGCCACAATTGCTTTCGACGCGACTCGGCTACGCGATCCCGCGCTTGATAGCGGAGGCAGGCTTCGGGTCCAAATATGAAGCGGCGATGCAGTCCGCTGAAAACATGTTTGAGAAACTGTACGCGTTCAGTCCGCTTGTCGCGCAGTATGTTGTCCCCAATGGATTCAATCGCCGCGTGCTAGCCCAGTTCAACCTGCGCGAGGCCTTTGCATTCTGCCAGTTGCGCAGCGCCTCGAACGCGCATTATTCGATCCGCAGGCTGGCGCAGAAAATGTATGAAGAGATGGCGCGGGTCCACCCCCTGCTGACAAAGTATATGAAGCTACCCGATGAGTCCTGGGAAAGCGTGGAAGAAAAGTATTTTGTGAAATGAGCAGTGAAGCGGGATATAACCCGCTTCATTTTTTGTTATGCTATCACAAGGCCGAGGATAACCAGCGCTCCGAACATACAAACCACGAGTCCGCCCAGAACGATACCAATAATGGAAATCACTTTGGATTCCTGGACCACGAACAGGCTGCCAACGCTCAGGCCCGCGCCCAGCAGATCGATGAGCAGCCCACCACACATCAACAAAGTAGCTACGATAAATGTTGGCGATCTCTGATCAATTGGTTGTCCATTGCTTAGCGCCCCTATGCCAAATGCTACCGCGATAGCCGTGCAGAACAATAAAAAGCCAACGATAGAGATTGCAAGGGCGGCAATGCTCAATTTGGAAAATCGAGCCATCGGTGATTGCGGACTTTCAAAGTTTGTACTCTCCATCAGTCATCCTCCTCATTCTTTTCGTTGAAGCCAAAGATTTCATCAATCCTGGCAAGATACTCAGACGTAAGTTTTGGCGCCACATCGATAGCTTTCATGTTTTCATGCACCTGCTCCACGCGGCTTGCGCCGGTGATCACTGTGCTGACAAATGGATTCTTGAGACACCACGCAATCGCCAGTTGCGGCAGCGTACAGCCAAGTTCATTCGCAATTGGTTGAAGAGCATCCACCTTCGCAAGCCTTTCCTTGTCAGTCATGCGATCCTGCAGCCAGTCGTAGCCTTTGAGCGCTGCGCGGCTGTCTTTTGGGATGCCGCCCTTGTATTTTCCGGTAAGCAGCCCGGAGGCCAACGGGCTCCAGGTTGTCGAGCCATAGCCATATTCCTTGTAGAAACGGACATAATCGCCTGAAAAACGCTTACGGTCGAACATGTTGTACTGCGGCTGTTCCATCACAGGTTTGTGCAGATGGTGACGCTCGGCCAGATCAATGGCCTGCACGATTTCCGAGGCCGCCCATTCGGATGTGCCCCAGTAAAAAGCCTTACCGCTTTCAATGATGTTGTGCATCGCCCATATGGTCTCTTCAATGGGTGTTGTGGGATCTGGACGATGACAGAAGACGAGATCTACATATTCCAGTTGCAGACGTTTCAGAGAACCATTGATGCCCTCCAGCAGCCGCTTGCGATTTAGTGTGTTACGCTCATTCACTCCATCAGTCAGGCCCCAGTAGAATTTCGTCGAGACAAGGTAACTGCTGCGCCGCCAGCCAAGCTGCTTCAACGCGGCGCCCATCACTTCCTCAGATTTGCCGCCCGCGTAGACTTCGGCATTGTCGAAGAAATTCACGCCCGCTTCATATGCGGCGGACATGATGTCCGCGGCTAACTTTGAATCTGCCTGATTCGAGAAAGTGACCCACGAACCGAATGAAAGCTCACTGACCTGTAATCCTGCGCGCCCAAGATGACGATATTGCATCATTCCTCCATCGAATTGGCGGAATACAAACTTAAGTCTGCATTCCAAGTGTTACGAAAGGTGATTATAACTCTGCATGTTAGAATTCTCGCGATGAGACGATTTGTACTGGCTATTTGTTTCTTTCTTGCTGCCTGCGCGCCTCAAGCAACACAACCGGCGCCCTCGAATGAATTGGTTCCCTACGCAACCAGGACACCCCGCCCCACATCTACGCCAAATGTAGTGGTTCATGCGGAAACGCCGCTGCCATCCCCCACACCTTTTACCTATACTGTCCAGTCCGGTGACACGTTGAGTCACATTGCCGAAAAATTTCATGTTTCACTAGATGCTTTACAGCTCGCGAATCCGGATGTCTCTCCGAATGGTCTCTCCATCGGGACGGTGCTCCAGATTCCCAGCGACTCCAATAACTCGGGCGTCGCATCCACTCCGACGCCGGTGCCTGTTCCCGTTACCCAGACATCCTGCTGCCCGACGGCCGACCGCGGACTGTGGTGTTTCGCACTGGTCCGAAACGACTCATCCACCATCATTGAAAACGTCAGCGCGGAGATCACGTTGATCGGTGCAAATGGCGCAGTGATTGCCAGCCAGGTTGGGTTGACGCCGTTGAATATTCTGCCGCCGAATGCGGCTCTGCCAGTCTACGTTTTCTTTCCACCTGAAGTTCCCGCGAATGCGGTGGCTCAAGTTCAGCTGCTGAGCGCAGTAAATCTTGCGCCGGAAGATGCACGCTACCTTCCCGCTACAATCCAAAATTCCGCCGCGCAAGTTGACTGGGAAGGCCGTTCGACACAAGTGAGTGGGATCGTATCGCTGCCCGCGGAATCAAAAGCCGCGACCTCGGTCTGGGTCGCGGCTGTGGCTTATGATAAGAATGGTCAGGTCGTCGGAGTCAAGCGCTGGGAAGGCGGAGCGATCCAGCCTGGAGGCACGCTCTCATTCAATTTCGCGGTCGCCAGCCTCGGCCCCACAATTGATGCGGTGGAGTTTGCTGTCGAAGCACGACCATAAGCCCCCTCCGCCCTACAGGCATCTCCCCCAGTTCGCCTGCAGTTCGGCGAAAATAGGGGAGGACGGGTGAGGTCTACTTGCCTTCCAGCCACATATATCTTTCAATCGGGATTGAAATCGGCGTGAAGCTATAACCTTTCACGTACGGTTTGACAAGTTGATAGGAAAGCGAATGCGTCGTGAACAGCACTGGCGCATCATCCACGATCATCTGCTCGGCCTGCTGATACAGTGCGATACGTCTGGTTACATCCTGTTCGACACGTGCCTGTTCAAGCAAAGCGTCGAGTGCGGGATTGGAATAACCGCCGGGATTTTGCTGCGAGCCGGTATGGAAGAGAACATCCGCGAAGTTTTCCGGGTCGGGATAGTCCGCGCACCAGCCGCCATCGAGTAATTGACCATGATTCCCGGAATAGACCTGATCATAGTAGTAATCGTATTCGATGTTTTCCACCGTGATCGTCACGCCGAGATTCTGTTCCCACATCTCGGCCATTGCAGAAACATCCGGGCCGACATAGCTGCCAATGCCCATGGTTGTGTACACGATGGGAGGTAATCCCTGCGGACCGCCGTATTTGGATTGCTTCAACAGCTCGCGGGCCTGAGCAGGATCGTAGGGCAGACCCTTCAGATCATAGTTGAATCCCGGCAGCCCCGGAGGATATGGACCGACCGCCGGCAGAGCCTGTCCCTGCAATACCACGTCGATGTAACGCTGGCGATCGAAAGCCATACTGAACGCCTTGCGCACGTTGACATCGTCAAAAGGCGGCTTCGTGGTATCGAAGACCACATAACCCGTGCACAGGTCAACACCTTGCAGCAACTCGGAATGCATTGGCTCAGCCGGGTCCATGTAGCGGTCAATACTGTAGAGGCTGACGCCTGTGACATCAATGTCCCCTGTCTCATACAGGCGCTCACCGTTGCCCTGAAACAACTTGACCACCACATAAGGAATGGACGGCTTGCCAAGATAGAAGTCTGCGTTGGCTTCGTACACAATGGAATCATGCGAGTTCCACTGCGTGAGCCGATACGGGCCTGTGCCGTTGGGATGCTGATACCAATTCCCGCCGCTCTCAACATTTGCCTTGTCCACCACGAAACCGGTGGGATAGGTGAGCTTCAGAATGAAGTAGGGCTTTGGCGCGTCGATCGTCACTTGCAGCGTATGGTCGTCGAGGGCAGCCAGGCCAGTGATGTGTTCGGCCTGTCCTGCAACCATTTCCTTCACACCCACAGTATCACCGAGATAGGTCAACACGGTATCCGATGCAATGGCTGGGCTTGCCGCGCGTTCCCACGAATAGATGACATCCTGAGCAGTGACCGCACGGCCATCATGGAACTTTGCATTCGTGCGCAAATGGAACGTGTACACCGTGCCATTGCTGCTGATATCCCATGTCTCCGCGAGGTCAGGAGTCAGATTTAGATGCGGATCGAACGAGACGAGTCCGCTGAAGACGAGCTTATCACCGGAGCTATGGGTGGTTGCAGGATCATAATCGCGCGGATTGGTCGATTCGCCTCCCTCGTAGACGAGTGCCTGATCCAGCGGTACTCCGGCTTGCGCGGAGGCTGAGGAAGCGCCATTCAGAAGGAAGGGAATGACCAGACAGAAAGCAAGGAAAACCACCGCTGCTCTTTTGAATTTAGCCATTCTTCCCTCCTTGAGATTTTTGTGAACGGAGAACCAGTCCCAGCACAAGCACGCCGAAGATCAACAAAATTGTGACGCAGAAACAGGCCAGCACGATGGTCAATGCCAGTGGCGGAGCACTGCGGGTTGGCGTCTGCGTCTGGTTGAAGGAAGAGGTTGGAACGACATAAGGTGTTGGAGTCACAGCCAGAGGCACACCCCCAACCGGCACGATGGTCGGGACATGTGTCGGCGTAGGCTGGGCAGTGGGTTGCGCGGAGACAGCCCGCGGGGCGGCCCCGATCGCCTGTCGCCATGCGTCCTCCAGCCCATCGGTGTCAAATCCATAGACGTCGCGCAGGGCATCATCAATCGGCTTTGCGTCGCGCAGATCGGTCAGCAACTGCGTCATCTTTTGCTGGCCGTAAGTATCGATCAGGAATTTTGTGATGCTGTACGAAACGCTGTAGGAAAGATTCGCTTTATCCGGAAGCTCCGAGAAGCCGCCGTTTAAAGAACGGACCGACATCAAGGTGTCATTTCTAATTGCCTGATCGAGTTGGGATTGCATATCAGGGTCAAGCCTGCCTTCACTGAACATCGCGAGTCCCTCGTTCAACCAGGCAGGCACTGTGCCAAGACACGAAAAAGTAAAGTGACCGATCAGTACATGTGTGAGTTCATGGATGACCGTATTTTTATCCCAGGTTGCATCAGAACCGGAGATACCCATGATGACAATATTGTCTTCAGGGAAAGCCTGCCCACCCGTCCACGAAGGCTCATAGAGGATTGCATCCTGCATGTCTGTGTAATTGGGATAAACGTAGATATCCACCGGCGTGTCCGTTGTGAGCCCCGCCTGCTGTTCGTTCCGGCGTAGAGCTTCAAGCCCGGCATCGAGCATGGTCTGCGCGAACGTTTGATCCTTGTTGTACCAGTGCAGACGCAGGTTCCCGCTTGAGAGAGTCTGCCAGGGATGTTGATCATCAAGCCAGGTGGCGTGCTGAACATCGCTGACGTATTCCTGCCCCGTTTCATCAGTGTAGCGCCAGTGCCACCACAGGGACGCGCCCGGCGGCAGCGATCCGCTCTGGCGCATATCCCAGGTCCACTCGACACTGACAGAACTGGATGGTGTAAATTGAGGGAACGCGTTGGCAACCACCTGGCCGCAGGTCTGCTGTTCATTGCCGTATTCCAATGTAACCGAGTTGATCGTCGCGCTGGCTGTCAGTTGCGCTGAAAATGTGGCCGTCTCTGGAAAATTGAGCACGACCTTATCATTCGCTACATCTGCAAGGGGTGCTGCAGCAGCCATTTGGGTTGGACTTAAGATTAGAATCACCAGTGCAAGCAACGGGAGAAACTTGATCCGCATGTAGTGCACCTCCTATAGATTTTCAATGCTTCAAGAAAGTTGAAAGATTACCCTGTTTTCGGGCCTCTCCCAGTTATTTGGTAGTGCGCAAAACTTGCATACTATAACATGATTGGGCGCAGCCTCATTTCAAAACGTGACATCCATAAGGGGGAAATAAGAGAAGCGTCTAATAGGACAAATTCGGGAAATATTCATGACATCCATCTGAGAGCATTCTCAGCCGTGATTAATGTCACCATGTAAAATGAAACTGTTTATTACAGTAAATGGAGGCATCATGCAAAGGACCAAATTTCTGCTCGGCGGCCTGTTTATTCTCGCGGCGGTGGTCTACCTGATCTTCTCGTCCACGAAGGCAAGCGCCGAGTATTTTATGACCATTGACGAGCTCAAAGCGCAAGGGAGCGGGGTGGCTGGCAAGAGCCTGCGCCTTTCCGGAGCGGTGATCGGCGACACCATCGCCTATGATCCCCAGACACTGACCCTCACGTTCGAAGTCGCCAATGTCCCCGGTGATAACAGCGTTATTGAGGCTCAAGGTGGATTAGCCGAAGTGCTCCATCAGGCTGTGATTGATCCATCACGCTCGCGCGTGAAAGTGATCTACAAGGGCGTTAAACCGGACTTGCTTCGCAATGAGGCGCAAGCCATCATGACGGGTCGCATAGAGGCGGATGGGGTCTTCCATGCCGATGAGCTGCTGCTCAAGTGCCCAACCCGCTATCAGGAAGCCGTGCCATCACAAACATCGAATTAATCATATGACCTGACAGGTAATTGGCCTGTCAGGTTTTGTTTCCCCTCATCCCTGCTTCGACCTTGCTGGCCTGGAGCGCGAAAGGGAGAGGAAAGCCAAAGGAACCCCTATGTTTGCTGAATTTGGATACGCCACCTTAGCAGTAACCTTCTTCGTCGCAATCTATGCCGTGATCGCCGCGATCCTGGGTGTTCGAAATAAATCGTCGGCGCTGGTTGAAAGCGCGCGGCGCGCAATGCTGCTGACTTTCCCGCTCATTTCCCTGGCCGCGGGGACATTGATCTATCTTTTGATCAACAACCACTTCGAAGTAGCCTTCGTCTATGAAGTGACCAGCCGCAGTATGCCCACCTATCTTAAGATCACATCATGGTGGGGCGGACAGGCCGGCTCGCTCGTGTTCTGGTCCTGGCTGCTGGCGGCTTTCGCGACTGCTGTCACTCTTCGCAAATGGGAACGCGACCTGGAGTTCCTGCCATGGGTCATCGTGGTAGCATCGGTTACCCTGGCCTTCTTCCTTGGCCTGGTTGTATTTTATGAGAATCCATTTGCCCGCTACTGGCAGGATATCAACGGGCAGCTCCTCACCGGCGCGAATGGGCAGCCATTACTGAATGTCTTTGCCCCGGTCGCATCGGCAGCTCCTTTTGTTCCTAATGATGGTCAGGGCCTGAACCCGCTCCTGCGCCACCCGGGCATGGTCATCCATCCGCCGATGCTGTATCTCGGCTTTGTGTCTTTTGTTATCCCCTACGCCTTCGCCATCGCGGCACTTGTCACCGGCCGTACAGATGACCGCTGGATCCGACTCACCCGCCGCTGGACCCTGTGGGCGTGGCTGTTCCTGTCGTTCGGTCTGGTCCTTGGAAGTCGTTGGGCGTATGACGTGCTTGGCTGGGGAGGCTTCTGGGGCTGGGATCCGGTGGAGATCGCGGCCTTCATGCCATGGCTGACAGGCACGGCTTTCCTGCATTCTGTCATGATCCAGGAAAAGCGCGGCCTGCTCAAGCAATGGAACATGATCCTGATTATCCTGACCTATGCGCTGGTTATCTTTGGGACATTCCTTACGCGGTCCGGCGTTCTTTCATCGGTTCATGCTTTCGCGCAGAGTGCGATCGGTCCTCTATTCTTCGCCTTCATCGGTGCGACCTTCATCACATCCATCGCCCTGTTGATCTGGCGCTGGCCCGAGCTGCGAGGCGAAACAGAGATGAAGTCCATGCTCTCGAGGGAAGCGCTGTTCCTGCTCAATAACCTGCTTTTCATGAGCGTGCTCGTGGTTTGCTTCTGGGGCGTGATCTTCCCGCTCATTTCAGAACTCGTCACCGGCACCAAAGTGACCGTCGGTCCACCCTTCTATCAGCGTGCGACCGCGCCTCTGTTCGCCGCGTTGATGCTCCTGATGGGCATTGCTCCACTTTCTGCGTGGGGCAACTCGACCGTGAAAACGCTCGGCCGCGCCATGTGGAAATCCGCGCTTGCGGCTCTCGTCCTGACCGTGGCCCTGTTCTTCTTCTACACCAGGAATCTCATTGCCCTGATAGGTTTCTTCCTGATCGCGCTGGTATTGTTTGTGACCTTCCAGGAATTCTGGCGCGCGACGCGTGCCCGCCAGAGAGCCCAGGATGAAAATTTCTTCGTCTCACTTTCAAGGCTCATCGGTCGCAATCGCCGGCGCTACGGTGGATACATTATCCATATCAGCATGATGTTGATGGCCATCGGTATTCTTGGCATCAATGCCTTCCAGACCGAGACACAAGGAACGCTGTCGGTCGGCCAATCTCTTAATCTGGCCGGGTACACGGTCACATACAAGGAACTTGCAAATTGGGACGATACGCCGGCCGGAGTTAATTACACCCGTGCTGTTGTGAATGTGTACAGGAACGGCATCTACCTGGGTCAATTGCATCCTCGCAAGGATTACTATTACGACTCTCAGCAGAACATGACCATCCCCGGTCAGCGCTCGACGCTTCAAGATGACCTCTACGTTCTGCTTGTGGACTGGCAGCCAATCTCCTCGAATGGAGCGACCTTCAAAATATACGTGAACCCGCTCGTCAACTGGCTGTGGATCGGGAGCATCGTCTTCCTGTTCGGCGTGATCATCGCGGCCTGGCCGGATAAGGATCCGGTCGATGAACCGGTGCGCGTGAGCAAACATGCGCGGCAACCCAGCGCAGCGGACGATTAACCCGTCAACAAACATGAAGGCCAATAAGGATTGGCCTTCATGTTTGACCTTCGGCTTGACACGGGAAAAACATGAAGAAATTTTTATTTACCATCGTACTCACTTTGATCTTCACCGGCTTTTTCGCCCGCGTGGCCTTCGCGCAAAATCCAACGCCATCAGATGATGATGTGAACGCGATCGCCAAGCAGTTGTATTGTCCGGTGTGCGAAAACACACCGCTGGATGTCTGTCCGACCGAAGCCTGCCGCCAGTGGCGTGAATTGATCCGCCAGAAGCTGGCCGACGGCTGGACAGAAGCCCAGATCAAGCAATATTTTGTGGATAACTACGGTGCGCGCGTCCTTGGAACGCCCCCGGCCAGGGGAATCAACTGGCTCGTTTACATTCTTCCGCCAGTCGTCATCCTTTTCGGAGCGTTCATCCTCTTCCGCGCGCTCCGAGCTTGGACAAAGCCCGGGATGGCCTCAGCAGGCCCGAATGAGTCAGAGGCGAAGCCTGTCATGCCGGATGACTATGTCGCCCGTCTCGAAGAGGAATTGAAGAAAAGAAAATAACCCCCTCCTGCACCCCTCCCCCAAGTTGGGAGAGGGGCGGGGGTGAGGGTAATATCGGAGAAACGAATGATCGAAACTACAAACACAGCGCCCAATTCAACAAGCACCACCGCGAAGCGTGGCGTGCCCCTCTGGGCGCAAATCATTGTGTGGACCGTGCTGGTGGGGCTGCTCATTCTGGTGGGCATTATCCTGGGCAAACGCCAGCAGGGAACCGTCCAGCGCGGTGAGAAGATCCCTGATTTCTCGCTCAACCTGTTTAGCGGCTATGAATATCAGAGCCAGAGCAACGTCAAGCTTTCCGATTTCCGCGGCAAGGTGGTGGTTTTGAACTTCTGGGCATCCTGGTGCAAACCATGTGAGCAGGAAGCCGCTGAAATGCAGGAAGCATGGAAGTTCTATGAGCCGGACGGAAAGGTTGTTTTCCTCGGCGCAGATTATGTGGACACTCCCACAGAGGCAAATAATTACCTGGAAAAATTCGGTATCACATACCCTAATGGCCCGGACCTCGATGCCACTAAGAAGAATCCGATCTCCCAGATCTTCCGCATCAAAGGCGTGCCTGAAACATATATCATTGATCAGAACGGCGTCCTGCAATTTGTAAAGATCGGACCGTTCGCATCGGTGGATGAGATCAAGTCCGTGATCAACGGCTTATCACAATAGAGGGACACAATGGAATTAGGTGCCATTTTTCTGGTCCTGGCAGTTTTGGTCCTGGTAGGCATGTATTTGTATGCCCCATTCATGTCCGGCAGACGCCACAAGGCAACCCAGGAATCTCATGAGACCTCTGCTTTGCTCGCGGAACGCGACCGCGTCATCAACTCCCTGCAGGAGCTGGATTTCGATTTCAACCTTGGTAAGATCCCCGCAGAGGATTATCCTGTGCAGCGCTCGGCCCTTTTGCAGAAAGGCGCGGAGGTCCTGAAGCAGTTGGATGAGCTTTCCCTCATCCCCAGCCCCTCCTCCAACGGGCGAGGGGGATCGGAAGAGGATCGCATTGAGAAAGCGGTGGCTGCCCGCCGCGCGGATGCCTCGGCCGAAGCTGCAGCGGTCACGGACGATGATATCGAATCCATGATCGTTTCGCGCCGCAAGGCTCGCAAAAATAAATCCGCCGGCTTTTGCCCCAAGTGCGGCAAGCCCGTGCTCGACTCTGACCGGTTCTGCCCGTCCTGCGGAAAATCTCTAACTTAATGGAAAACTTGATGAAATTACGCTACGCACTGATTCTTGCAATCGCCGCTGCTTTACTGGCCGCCTGTAACTTCACACTGGCGGCCGATGTCACCCCGCCGCCGGGTTATGTTCCGCCGACGCCCATGCCCACGCTGGGTCCGCTCTTTCCGCCGAGCGCGCCCGATATCGAACATGGTGCGTCCATCTATGCGGAGAAGTGCGCGGCCTGTCACGGCGCTACGGGTCTTGGGGATGGCGAACAAGGCAAGCAATTGCCGGTGACGGTCGCGGCTTTTGCGCTGCCTGAAACCGCACATAAGGCGACGCCCGCGCAATGGTTTACCACCGTCACGCAGGGTAACATGGAACGTTTCATGCCGCCTTTCACTGGGAGCCTTAGCGAGCAGGACCGTTGGGACGTCATCTCCTACGCGCTCACCCTTCACGCCACATCTGACCAGGTTGCAAAAGGCAAAGCCATTTTTGAGCAAAAGTGTGCGGACTGCGCGAAAGTATTTAGCGACCAGAAAAAAATGGCCGCGCTCTCGGAAGATGACCTCGTCCGCATCATCAAGAATGGTGAAGGCGACGTCCCGGCTTTTGGATCTGGCCTTTCGGATGCAGATGCATACGCGGTCGCGACCTATTTGCGTACTTTGACTTTCTCATCCGTAGAGGTCGCTCAGGCCGCCACTTCGACTTCGCTCAGTACGAGCCCGACAACTGCCGCCGTCGTCCCAACCGTTGCGGCCGTTTCAGAGACTCCCGCCACCACAGATTCAGGGACTCCGTCGGCCGAAGTGACGCCTGTGGAAGGCGCGACCCAGACAGAAGTCCCGACTGAAGCGCCTGCCGTTGCCGGCATTGGAACCGTCAGCGGCAAAATTGACAATCAGACCGGCGCAGCCTTGCCGTCCGATCTGAAAGTCACACTGCATGTCTATGATCACAGCGGCGATCCAAACGCCGGTCCGCAGGAAGTCGCGACGCTGGATACAACACCCGCAGCGGATGGCACTTATTCGTTTGAGAACATAGAAATCCCCGCGAACCGTATCTTCATCAGCGAAGTAGAACAGGATGGCATCACGTATCAATCTGACTTCGCGGCTGTAAAAGCCGGTGATACGAATGTGACCCTGCCAGATATCAAGCTGTTTGGCACAACCACCGACCTCGCGAATCTCAGCGTGGACGTGGTCAGCATGCATTTCAACTACGACACCGCCGACACGATCCAGGTCATCATGGTTTACACTATGCGAAACACCGGTGACAAGACCATCGTAGTGGACCTGGACCCGGCGAAACAGGAAATCCCATTCATCAAGGCCCCCACAAATGCGTCGGAGATGGGCTTCCAGGTAACCCAGGACAGTGCCCCGTTCTACAGCACCAAAGCCGGAAATGCCTTTGCGATGCCGCCCACCACAGACAAATCTTATGGCCTGGTGGCTTTCACCAATCTGCCTGCCAGCCAGAAGTTCGAATACAGTCAGCAATTTGTTCTCCCTGTCGGCAAAGTTAATGTGCTCACGCCGCAGGGCGTGACAGTTTCGGGCAGCAACATTGCTGATGATGGCCCCACGAGCATGCAAGGTCAAACTGGACAGACTGTGAACTTCCATGCTTATTCAACCGGAAGCGTGAAGGCCGGCGAGACTCTCAAATTTACGGTCTCCGGCAAGGCGAAGAGTACGGGTGGCGCCGCCAGCCTGTCACAGAATCAAGTGCTGTTGTTTGGCGCTGGCGCGCTGGGACTCGCATTGATCATTGCTGGCGTCTGGTTATATTGGCGCGACCGTAACCGCGTCGAAGAGGAAGAGAGCGACGATGACGAATTCGATGACACAGATTCTGTGCTCGATGCCATCATCGCCCTGGACGATCTGCACCGCGCTGGCAAACTCAGCGATGAGGCCTATCGCACGCGCCGTGATGAATTAAAAGCCAAGTTGAAAGAGTAGCAGATGTCATTGCGAGCGAAGCGAAGCAAGCTCTGCTAACAGGAGATTGCTTTGGGCTAACGCCCTCGCAACCCCGCCAAAGGCAGGCGGGGCAATGACATCCATCTTTATGATTACTGTCAAAAAGCTCGTCAAACGTTTTGGTTTGAAAACCGTACTGCGCGGCGTGGATTTCGAAGTGCAGCCCGGTGAGTTCGTCGCGCTGCTTGGCCCCAACGGCGCCGGCAAGACGACCTTCCTGCGCATCCTGGCCTCGCTCTCGCGGCCTTCGCTGGGAGAAGTCAATATCGCTGGTTATAAACTGCCTCAGCAGGCCGCACAGGTCCGGGCGCGGCTGGGCGTGGTTTCGCACCTGCCTTTGCTCTATGGTGAACTGACAGCGGAGGAGAATCTTCGCTTCTACGCGCGCATGTACAATGTTCCCAATTACGAATCGCGGATCACCGAAGTGCTGGGAATGGTGGGCCTTGAGAATCGGCGCAAGGATCTGGTCCGCACCTTCTCACGCGGTATGCAGCAGCGTCTCGCCATTGGACGTGCGGTCATTCACGACCCGGAAGTGATGCTTTTCGATGAACCTTACACTGGTCTTGATCAGGATGCCTCGTCCATGCTGGATGAAGTCCTGCGGTCCGTTGCTGCAAAAGGACGGACCGTCGTTATGACCTCACATGACCTGGCCCGCGCTGAGGACCTTGCCACACGGTTCGATATCCTCTCCAGAGGTGTGATCGGAGCCACCACGCCGCGCAGCGGACTCGGCACTTCCAACCTGCTCGATTTCTACAAGAAAGCATTGGCAGCCTGAGATGACCACGACCACCAAAAATACAACACGTCCCAGCCCCACCGCTCCCAATTTCTTCAAAGCCATCTTCGCGGTCGTCCAGAAGGACCTGGCGGCAGAGTTCCGCTCACGTGAGCTGATGTCGGCCATGCTCGTTTTTTCGATGCTGGTGATCCTGATCTTCAATTTTGCCCTGGAACTTGAGCCGGATATCCGCCAAAAAGTGACCTCGGGTGTGCTATGGGCTACCTTCGCATTTGCCGGTACGCTTGGCCTGAACCGCTCCATGGCCATTGAAAAAGACCGCGGCTGCATGGATGGTCTCCTGCTTGCACCCGTGGATCGCGCCGCGATCTACTTCGGCAAGGTCATCAGTAATCTGGTCTTCATGCTGATCGTGGAAGTGATTGTCCTTCCTCTGTACGGCATCTTGTACGGCGTGAACCTCTTCCAGTTGGGCCTGATCGGCGTGATCCTGCTGGGCTCAATCGGCTATGTAGCCGTTGGGACGCTGATCTCCACGATGACGGTCCAGACGCGCACGCGTGATGTGCTCCTGCCCATCATGCTCTTCCCGGTTACCATCCCTGTGCTGCTGGCAGCCGTCAAAGCCAGCAGCGGATTTCTCTCCGGCGCCGAGTTTTCCGAGATCCTTGCTCCGTTGAATCTTTTGATTGTTTACGATGTCGTTTTCATTGCGATCGCGTTCATGGTATTTGATTTTGTCGTTGAAGAATAATATGCCGATAAAGGCAAGCCTTATCTCTGCGAGAGACAATTCTTACCAAAGGAGTATGTATGCAATCCAAACCGCTTGTGCTCACCATTCTGGATGTGGTCTCAGTCATTGTCCTCGGCATTGCCACCTACCTCGCCCTGGTCTTCGCCCCCACTGAAGCGGTGATGGGACAGGTGCAGCGCGTGTTCTACTTCCACATTGGCACTGCCTGGGTCGGTCTGATGGGATTCGTCGTTGCCGCCGTCTCGGGTGTGGCCTATCTCGTCACAAAGAACACAAAATGGGACCGCTTTGAAGTTGCCGCGGTCGAGGTCAGCACGGTATTCTTCCTGATCACGATTGTACTTGGCTCCATCTGGGCGCGTCCTGCCTGGAATACCTGGTGGACCTGGGATCCGCGTCTCACCACCGCCGCCGTGACTGAGCTGATTTACATCGCTTATTTCATGTTGCGTCAGGGGATCGAAAACCCGGAATTGCGTGCCCGTATCGCCGCTGTTTATACGCTGCTGGGCGGCGTCAGTGCACCGATCACTTTCATGGTCATTCGCCTGTTCCGTACGATCCATCCCGTAATCATTGGCAACCAGTCTGCTGCGGCCCAGGGCGGCTTTGACATGACCAGCAATATGAAAGTTGCGTTCTTCTTCGGCCTGTTTGCCTTCACGGTCATATTCATTGACCTTCTATGGCATCGTATTCGTCTCGGCAGCTTGCAGGAAAAGGTCGAGAGCCTCAAAATGAAAGTCGCAATGTAATTGGAGAATCCCATGTTCCTCGAAACAACTCCCGACACCTCAGCCTACATGATTGGCGGTTATGCCTTTGCGTTCATCGCCATGGCGACCTACCTGATCAGTCTGATCATCCGCTCGCGGAACCTCAACCGCGATCTCGCAACCCTGGAAGACCTGGACAAGGGGAATGCCAAAGAGAAGTAATCTCACAGCCCACTCCGTCACACTCAGGCCAGTCCGTAGAATCTACGGGCTGGTTTTGCTTAATTACGGCGGGGTACGGATTGCAAAAAACTGCCGGTCATGTAGAATATTAATGTGGAGGTTGCTGTGGCTTTCGACACGATTCTGGAATATTTGGATACCCAAAATCTGAGAAGAACCGCTATAATGTGAAAGATCATTGAATCGGGGCCATGGACAAACGCCGGATTATTCTCCTTTTTTTGATTGCAGCCATCTTCGGCAGCGCTTCAACGCGGGACTTTCAGCCTGCCAACCCACCCCCCGGCCCTGACCGGTACACGGTGATTACTGTCAACTATACATCCTACGAATGGTGGATGATCACATGGAAAGGGCATCTCCTCGATTGTGTCCTTGAGGTAGACCATGAAGGCCTGCCCACTCCGGGCGAGGTATTTCGAGATTGTGGGGAATACACATATAACCGATGGATAGAACAACCTCCGTGTGACAACCCGTTTAGTATCAACACCTGCAAAGGCTTTTACCTGGTCCAGATGAGCAGCAAGCCGGCACAAAAAGAAGTGTCGATGAAGCTTCCCCCGGCTGTGGCCTATATTTCACTGGAAGACTGTCAGCCGGTCACCAGCACATCGACAAACATGTGTGAAACCGCGCCAACTCTGGTCATTAACGGGGAGGAACCGCTTCCCAACGAGAAGATCATCCGCATCGAAGGCACTTATGCCGGGGAGTCGTTCGTATGCGATGGGACAGATACGTGCAAGTTCCAATTGAACGAAACAGGTGAACAGGGCGTGGATGTTGAATTCTGGGCATTCTCCTCCTATGGCGATAGCAGCCTCGTTTTTACTGCGAAGGTCCGTGCGCGGAAAACCGATGCAGGTGACCCCGACCAGCTTTACTGGTATGTCGATGTGCTCTCCTCGCAATGGCGCGGACCGGCCGTCGCTACCTGTGCAGACTCATGGCAGTCCTTTCCGCCCGTGGGTGGCCCACCCAAATGGCTGACCACGCCGGCACAAAGCGATGAGTTAAGCAGCGATATTCCGTACACCTACCTGGCCGCAAACCTGATCCTTCAGGGTGTGGTGGATGCGAGAGCCTGCCCGGATGGCGGAATTTCCGCAGATGGCACAGCCAATCAATGTGGATTGGAACAGGCGCGTGATGCTGTCAACGAATGGCAGGACCGTTTTGATCAGTTGATCCTGACGACCGCACAGGAGACCAGCGTCCCAGGTCATTTGCTCAAAAATTTATTTGCGCGCGAGAGTCAGTTCTGGCCGGGCATATTTCAGGCCGCCGGCGATGTGGGATTAGGTCAACTCACTGAAGATGGGGCGGATACGACGCTGTTCTGGAATCCATCCTTCTACAATCAATTCTGCCCGCTGGTGCTCTCGGCCGATGAATGTGGCAAGGGCTACCTGCATCTGAAAGATGATGAACGCCTGTTGTTGAGACAATCTCTCGTCAGAAGCGTCAATGCGACCTGCACAGATTGTCCGCTTGGGCTGGATCTGACGCAGGCAGATTTCTCAGTCACAGTTTTTGCACACACGTTGATAGCCAACTGTGAACAAACGGGACAGATTGTCCGCAACTTTACGGGGGATGCTCCGGGCGCCAGTGTATCGTATGAGGATTTGTGGAAGTTTACGCTCGTCAATTACAATGCTGGTCCCGGCTGCCTGGCAGACGCTATTCAGGGGGCGCAATTTAACGGCCTGGCACTGACCTGGGAAAACATCTCGCCTTATCTTCCCCCCGCTTGCGCGGCTGCAACAGATTATGTGAACGACATTAGTCGATAAAGAGCGCTATCTTGTAGCAGCTCTTGTCCGTGTTGCGCGCTTTCCAATACGATTTCCCTTTTCCTGGCGTTCAAAAGAATATTTCTCGTGATGGACAGGCCGCAGGGTAATGCAGCCTGTTTTTTCGTCAAATTCAACATCGAGGCGCGCCCCGGTTTCGAGGCCCAGTCTGCGAGAGATTTCAGAGGGTAAAACTATATGACCGTGAGGGAGTGCTATCGCTTCCACAGTGCGTCCTTTGCCGTTACTATCATAGCACAATCATAGGTGGAGTCGGCATTGTCTGGCAATGAAATGACTCGGGGACGGACATGCGGGTTTAATAACGGTGGCCGCAGGTCCAGAAGAAGGCGGGTTTAGCAGGGGTAATACATCCTGATAAGAAAGACTAATAAGCACACATTATCTAAATCACTTGTTTGCATAAGGGATTCGAATGAAAATATTTGTGAAAGAAGACACAAATATATGAGGTTCCCTTGTTGAAAATAAGGCTTGCAGGTCTTCTCGTTGTCGCTTTGTTCGTGCTGTCCGCCTGTAAAGCGAAATCCCCCACTACGGTCCCTACTGTTACCGCGAGTCCGACTGAGGTAAAGGCATCTGTTGAGCTAATCCAGAATGAGTGCCTTGTCTGTCATACGGACAAACAGATGCTGATCGATACGGCAAAACCGGAAGAGGTGGTTGTGAAGGAATCATCAGGAGCCGGCTGAGGTGGCGATGTGGCTCCGTTGGAGCCCTGGCAGAAAGTCCTGGTAAACAAAAAAGATTTCATGGCTGATCCGCACGGGCAACTTGCGTGTACGTTGTGCCATGGCGGAGATAGTTCATCGAATGACAAAGAGATGGCCCATACCGAGATGATCGCCGATCCCAGCGCTCTGCCAGCAGCGGTTTGCGATGATTGCCATCAAGACACTGTTGTTGCCGGTACGGGTCTGCATTCCACTCTGGAGGGTTATTGGACGGTTCTGGAGGAACGGGGGGCCTCAAAACCTGTGCACGATGCCGCGCGGATCGAGACTCTCGCAGCAACCTTCAACCAGCATTGCGGAAACTGCCACACCAATTGCAGTGAGTGCCACTACTTCCCGCCAAACACGGAGGAGGGCACTGTCCTTGTGAAGGAGGCTGCGGTGCAGGCCAAGCTTGCGCAGGTGAACCACCTGGCTGAAATCGAAGCGATGAAAGCCTCGCCCGAGCAGGAATCAATGCACACCATGTTTGGCAACCATTGTTCAACCTGCCATGCAAGCTGCGGTGACTGCCATATCAGCCAGCCAGGCAATGTGGGTGGTGGGTTCGTAAGTGGGCATGTCATCAACAAAACGCCTTCCATGTCCCAGAACTGTACTGCCTGTCATGGCAGTCGCGTCGGGAATGAATATCTGGGCAAGCACGAGGGAATCCCCGGCGACGCGCACTTTCGCCTGGAACGCATGAACTGCATGGACTGTCATACAGGAGCGGAAATGCACAGCCCCGGCACGGAGTGCACCCAGTGTCATGCGGCGGATGAAGGAGTCGCAAAGACCGAAGAGACCAATCGCTACTCTGGCGAACAGACTCCCTCCTGCGAATCCTGTCATCCGGAAATGGGCGCATGGAACGATACCAACCAGAACCACCAGATCCA
Source organism: Chloroflexota bacterium (assembly GCA_029782225.1). Lineage (GTDB taxonomy): Bacteria > Chloroflexota > Anaerolineae > Anaerolineales > Villigracilaceae > JAKOVF01. Next base: position 37,084 of record JAKOVF010000228.1, read on the forward strand.
TAAGGGGAAACTGGCCTGCCAGGTCTGCCATTCGGTGCAATACACCAGCTGTGACGGATGTCATGTGCAGGTCAGCGATAAGACCGGGAATCCTTTCTACGAAACACAAGGCGATTATCTAAGTTTCTACATTGGCAGGAATCCAGTTCCAAACTATCACCGGCCTTATGAATATGTGGTGCTGCGTCATGTACCGGCCATATCCAATGGCTATAATTTCTACGGGCAAAATCTGTTACCCACTTTCGATGCGCGGTCCACGTGGGTCTACGCCACACCGCACAATGTTCAGAAGCAAACACCGCAGAATTCATCCTGCAATGCCTGTCACGGCAATGCCGCGATCTTTCTGACCGCGGACAAGGTGAAACCCGAGGAGGTGCAAGCAAACCAGAGCGTGATTGTTGACCAGGTTCCGGCTCCCGTGGAAGAGCCAGTCGTTCCATAAAACCAAGGAGAATTGAGAAATGATCAAGAAACTATATCTACCCGTTGTGTTTCTGCTGGCCCTGAGCATGGTGCTCGGAGCCTGCGCCCCACAGGCCGTGGAAGCGCCTGTAGTTACCCAGGCCCCAGTTGTTACTGAGGCCCCTGTTATCGCCGAAGCGCCTGTCGCTTTGGACTACCCCGCTTTGTTTGCTGACTTCTGGGCCTCAGTCCCTCCGGATGCGGCCTACGGGACAGTTGGGGCGGCCAAGTTGAGCGAGGAACTCGCTGACAAAGCGCCTTTCCTCGTGGATGTGCGCGAAGTTGCTGAACTGGAAAAAGACGGCTACATTGAAGGCGCAATCAACCTTCCAATCCGTACTCTGCTCCAGAATCTGGATAAACTTCCCGGCCTGGATGATCCCATCGTGGTTTACTGTGCCGGCGGCCATCGCGGCGCCTTCGCTCTGGAAGCGCTGAAAATGCTGGGCTACACGAACGTCCGTAACCTGAATGGTGGATTTGGTGCATGGAAGAAAGCATCTCTTCCCGTTGTGACAGGAAAACCTGCCGAACCTGCCGTTATCAGTACCCCCATCGTTGCAGACGAAGCCCTGTACACCGCGTTGAATGACTTCCTGACCAACCTGCCCGAAGGATTCCTGGCAGTCAAGGCTGATGCTCTGGCGACTGAATTGGCAGAGAAGGCACCGGTCCTGATTGACGTGCGCTCGCAGGCCGAATGGGACAAGGACGGCTACATCGAAGGCGCCACCCTGATCCCCTTCCCTGATTTTCTGAGCAACCTTGACAAATTACCCGCTGACAAAAATGCCCGTGTGGTGATCTACTGCGGCTCCGGCCACCGTGGCGCAATGGCCGACATGGCCCTGCACTTGATGGGCTACACCAACGTTGTCAATTTGAACGGCGGACTTGGCGCATGGAAAGCCGCGGGGTTGCCGGTGGCCGGCTGGGTGGACTGGGCTTCTGTCATGGGTGAGTTCCTCACTACCCTGCCGGAAGGTTTCTACAGCACCTCCGCCGACGCTCTCAATACCGCGCTAGCCGAAGGACCGGTCTTTATCGTCGATCTGCGCGAAACATCCGAAGTTGAAGCCACGGGTCACATTGCGGGCTCAATCCACGTTCCGGTCCGCGACCTGCTCAAGAACCTGGATAAACTTCCCGGCAAGGATGAGAAAATTGTCGTCACCTGTGCTTCCGGTCACCGCGGTGGATTCGCCATGATGGCTCTCCGATTGCTGGGCTACACCAATGTATTCAACCTCGGTGGAGGGATCGGCGCATGGTCCAAAGCCAACTTCGCACTGGAACCGGGCCTGCCCGCCGAAGCCCAGGTTTTATCTACTCCTGAAGTCGATGCCTCACGTCTCAAAGGCCTGGACGCGTATTTCAGTGCCCTGCCCGACGGCTTCCAAACGGTCAAATCTGCTGATTTGAATGCAGAACTCGGCAGCACTCCTGCACCGTTCGTACTGGATGTCCGCACTGAGGCGGAGAAGACCGCCGACGGTTATATTGAAGGCTCTGTCTTCGTGCCGGTCGTTACAGTTCCTGCAAGTCTCGCACAGCTGCCGGCTGACAAGGCAGCGCCCATCGTTGTGACCTGCAAGTCCGGTCATCGCGGCGGAATGACCATGATGTACCTCAACTTCCTGGGCTACACCAACGTGCGCAACCTGGGCGGCGGTATGAACGCCTGGATCGGCGCTGAATTGCCGGTGGTGAAGTAACCAAGGGCTGAGATTGCTTCGACGGACGAACACCGTCCTGCGATGACGATGGACTGCCCGCGAGGAAACTTGCGGGCAGTTTTCATGATAGTGCCCGACCAACATGAAGATGTAGGGTGAAAGCTGCTGAAATTCGCCGCCTTTACCCCTCAGTTTGGAGTTGTTCGGGCACTTAGGGTGTTTACCCCAGCCGTTCACGCGCAATTGTTGACGATAAACACTGGCAACAGTTATGACAAACACTTATCCTCTTCATAGCGAAGTATCAGATTTTCTTATCAGGGAGCAAAAAATGGTCGAGCTATCAGCATTGCGCGTGTTTCTTGTGGCGGCCGAGGAAAAGAATTTTAGCCAGGCGGCGCGCCGGCTGCACATGTCACAGTCTGCCATCAGCCAGAACATCCAGGCCATCGAGCGGACTTACAATGTGGAGTTGTTCATCCGTCATGGGCGCTCGGTGCAACTGAGTGAGGCAGGACAAACGATCCTGCCTATGGTGCGCGAGGTATTGCTGTCTGCCCGCCTGCTCGTAGATGGACTTCAGGATGTCAATAATCAGATTGGGGGCGAACTGTTGATAGGATGCACAACCTCCGCCGGGAAATATCTCCTCCCCATTTTGCTGGCAGACTTCCAACGTGAATATTCCGCAGTTCATCCACGCGTAAAGATCATGAGCCGCGATGCGGTGCTGGACCGGCTGCTTTGCCGCGCCATACCGATGGGCATTGCCAGCCGCCGCCTCGAACACAGGGACCTGGAATCTGTTCCGCTTTTCGAAGATCGCATCATTCTGATTGTCCCCGCCAACCATCCGTGGGCCGCCTACGGCCACGCCCTGCCCGCAGACCTGCTCGACCAGCCGATGGTTACCCGGGAGGAAATATCCGGTACCTGTGAAACGGTCATGGAGGGCCTGAAGCACCACAACATCACGATGGACAATTTGAATGTCGTGATGGAGCTTGGCAATGCTGAAGCGATCGAAATGGCCGTAGGGCGCGGCGTAGGCATGGCCTTCGTCTCGGAAATGGCTGCAGCGCGGGGGTTGGCTCTGGGTCACGTGAAAAGGGTTGAAGTGGACGGTCTCGACCTGCGCCGGACCATCTACATGGCACGGCACGTTGACTTTCCCTTCACGCGTGCACAAGGTTTCTTCTGGGAATTCGCGCAATCACAATATGAGAAACTGAATACGGTGATCTGGGATAGTTTAGTGAATTTTGCTACAATACCGTGATTGTGCTAAACTTGACGCATGATGTCGTTGCGAGCGCACTTCGCGAAGCAATCTCCTCTTAAGCGGAAATCTCTGGTCAAAAAACTTCTACCATTTAGGCCGCGACTGCTTCGACGGACGAGCGCCGTCTCGCAATGACACATTGATTCATGGAGGCCCCATGCTTTCCCCCATTGAAAAAATTCTCTTCTTCATTGCAACCCTGGCTTCGCTCTATTTCACCTATATCGGCGTCAGGCGGATCGCACGTCACATCTCGAGCGGACAGGGTAAGATCAACTGGTCGCTGATCTGGAAACGGGTTGGGGAACTCATCGTCAAAGTGGGTCTGTTCCAACCCGTTTTTCGTTTCCGCTTCTGGCCAAGCCTGCTGCATGCTCTGATTGGCTGGGGGTTTCTGTCGTTTCTGCTGATCAATCTTGCGGACCTGATCTACGCCTACACAGGATTCAAACTTCTTGAGAGCCTGGGCTGGTTCGGACAAGCCTATCGCCTCATCGCGGACATTCTGGGCGCGGCGATCATCTTCGGCATTCTGGCGATGGTCATCCGCCGCTTCATCCTTCGACCGAAAACTCTGTCCACGCGGGAATCGACATTGCTCCACCCAAAAGCTCGTTTTGGCATCTCACGTGACTCAGCCATCGTCGCCTTGTTCATCTTCACACACAACTCGATGCGCCTGCTGGGAGAGTCCTTTTACGTGGCAGGGACGGGGGCCGCCGACAGATGGCAGCCTGTCATTTCAACGGTGGCAGGCCTGTGGTCCGGAACGGATGCGCACGCGCTCCTAGTCGGAGAGCGGATCGCATTCTGGCTGTCCATCGGCGCGGTCGTCGCATTCCTTCCATATTTCCCCTACTCGAAACATATCCACCTGTTCTTTGCTCCGATCAATTTCGCGGTAAAGCCTGAGCACAAGTCCATCGGGCAGCTGAATTACATCAACCTTGACGACACCTCGATTGAGCAATTCGGCGCAGCAAAAATGAGCGACCTGGGATGGGAACAGATCATGGACAGCTTCGCCTGTATCATGTGCTTCCGCTGCCAGGAGGTTTGCCCAGCCTACAACACCGGCAAAGTGCTCTCGCCTGCCGCGCTGGAGATCAACAAACGTTATCACTTGAACTACGGCGGCGGGACGGATGTGCCGCTCGTCGGCAACATGATTTCGGAAGAGGCAGTCTGGGCCTGTACAAGCTGCGGCGCGTGCGTGGACATCTGCCCGGTGGGCAATGAGCCGATGCGCGACATTCTGGAAATCCGCCGCAACCTGACGATGATGGAGAGCAATTTCCCGAAGCAGTTGGAGACGGCCTTCAAGGGCATGGAACGCAACATGAACCCGTGGAACGTCAGCCAGCAGGACAGAATGAAATGGGCATCGGGAATCAACGTGCCAACCATCGAACAGAACCCTGAACCTGAAATTTTATGGTGGGTCGGATGTGCTCCCGCCACCGATGCGCGTGCTCAAAAGACTGCCCAGGCCTTTGCCAGGATCTTGAACACAGCCGGTGTGAACTATGCTGTGCTTGGAAAGAATGAGGCTTGCACAGGCGACTCGGCCCGACGTGCAGGACGTGAAGACATTTTCTTCGGTCTGGCGACTCAGAATGTGGAAATCCTGAATGAAGTGGTAAAGGGAGCAGGCAAGCCGATGCGGATTGTAACAACCTGTCCGCACTGCCTGCACACGATCAAAAATGAATATCCCGCTTTTGGCGGAAATTACGAAGTGCTCCATCACACGCAGTTCATCAATGAATTGGTGGGCGCAGGGAAAATCCGGTTATCAATGGACAGTGATCAGTTTAAGGTGACGTTCCATGATCCGTGCTATCTGGGACGACACAACAAGATTTTCGATGCGCCGCGTGAGGCTTTGAGATCTGTCGGTGCGTTGACAATCGAAATGCCGCGCAATTCGGCCAAGTCCTTCTGCTGCGGCGCGGGCGGCGCGCAGATGTGGAAGGAAGAGGAACCGGGCACAGAACGCGTTAATAACGCACGCTTTGCCGAGGCCAAGTCCACGGGCACAAATACGCTGGCGGTGGGCTGTCCATTCTGTCTGACAATGCTGACCGATTCTGCCAAGGCGGATAACAGCACCATCCAGGTCAAGGATGTGGCGGAGTTGGTGGCGGAGAGGATGAAATAATCCGCTGGTCGAGTAGCCTCGTGCAAGTCGGGGCGCATCGAAACCAACCAATAACCTTCAAACAAAAGATTTCTGGAATATAGTGGTCTCGATACGCCCTCAAAGCTCACTCGGGCTACCCGGCCACCCAAAGTGAGGCGGATGCGAAATGTGTCCGCCTTTTTATTATTGAAATCTACGATCAGCTTTCGCAACGGTTGTTCGATTCGAGGTTGAGGCGTAAAATATCGATGCTGTTTACAGCAAGGACATCATGTATCAAACGGACGAGAACGGCCTGGATTCTTCAGAAGACATACAACCGCCCGGTATGGGCGGCCTGAACGCGTTGAAATTGAATTAAGCATCACGTGGAGCAACCTCCCCGTGATGAAATTCCACGCAAGGAGGCAGCCATGCTCCACATCTACAAGACCACTGAACAAGGCCTTGAAAAACTGGACGCGCTGGTCAACGGCGCATGGGTCAATGCCATTGACCCGACGCCCGAAGAGATTGGAAAACTGGTGAACTGGGGAATCGAACCAGATTACATCAATTATTCCCTCGACCAGGATGAAATGGCTCGTATGGAACGGGATGAAGATTACACCTTCATCCTGCTCCGCATTCCTGTCTACCTGCCTGAAAGTGACATTCCGTACATGACCGTGCCGCTCGGGATCATGATCCTGGGCAATATCATTGTCACGATCTGCCGTTACGACAGTGACATCTTCAAAGTGCTTACCAATGGCAAGTACCGCCTGCTGAAAACAGGGAAACGTTACCGTCTCGCACTTTATATTTTCCTGGAAACTGCCGCGCGCTATCTCAATCTTCTGCGTGAGATCAACCGCGCCACCGAGGCCGTGGAAGACAAACTGCAAAAGTCCACGCGCAACCGCGAAGTGCTCGAATTGCTCAAATACCAGAAATGCCTTACTTACTTTGCCACTGCACTGCGGTCCAACGAAGTGATGATGGAACGTGTGCAAAAGACTCAGATCTTCAATTACTACGAAGAAGACCAGGACCTGCTCGAAGATGTGCTAACGGAGAACCAGCAGGCCATTCAAATGACCAGTATTGCCAGCGAAATTCTGTCGGGTATGATGGACGCCTTTGCATCGATCATTTCCAATAACCTCAACGGCGTCATGAAGGCCCTCGCCGCGATCACGATTATCATCAGCCTGCCGACCATTGTCGCATCATTTTTCGGCATGAATGTGAACTTGCCATTTCAGAGCCACCCGTTGGCGTTCTGGTTTACAGTAGGTCTCTCGGCAACCTTTATAGGTTTGGCTGTCTTGATCTTCGCCAGACGAGATTGGTTCTAAAATGCAAGCCGAGCTTCTCCTCGACGCAAAAGCGACTCTCGGCGAGGGTCCTGCCTGGGATGCGAAAACGCAGACGCTATACTGGGTGGATATCCTCCAAAAGCGCGTTTATTCCGGGACCGAACTTCTCACTGAATTGGATGACCCCGTCGGATGCCTTGCCCCGTGCAAAAATGGACATCTCATCCTGGGGGCACGCCTCAGCTTCGCGGACCTCGATCCTGCCACCGGCAAATTGACAGTTCTCGCGTCTGTGACAAGCCCTGCCAACACCCGCATCAACGACGGCAAATGTGACCCGGCCGGCCGCTTTCTGGCAGGCACAATGGACATGGATGAAAAAGAGAACCTGGGCACACTGTACTCTTTCAACGGAAGGACAGCCGCTCCCCTGCTGGGTGACATCTGCATCTCCAACGGGCTGGCATGGAGTCCAGATTACAAAACGTTCTACTACATTGATACTCCCACCCGCGAAGTTAAAGTGTTTGACTATGATCTGGGGACCGGACAAATTGTCAATTCACGGGTTGCCATCCACGTACCAGAATCTCTGGGCTGGCCCGATGGCATGACCTCTGATACCGAAGGCAATTTGTGGATCGCCATGTGGGGTGGGGCGCAAGTGACGAGATGGGATCCAAATACGGGAAATCTACTTGAGCAAGTTCCCGTTCCTGCTTTGCAGACATCCTCCTGTGTATTTGGAGGCAGGCATATGAGCGATCTGTATGTCACCTCCGCGCGAAAAGCCATGAGCACAGCGGACCTGGTCAAGTATCCGCTTTCGGGCGGGCTTTTCAAGATTCAAACAGAATTCGAGGGAATCTCAACGTTTGAGTTTGACACATAACATCATTGCGAGCCCAAAGGGCCGAGTAATCCCCTGTTTATTGGGGGATTGCTTCGGGCCAGCCGCCTCGCAATGACAGAATCAAAAGGCCGCCTTCTTGGGCGACCTTTGCGTTTTTTTTACTTTTCCATTTTCTCGGATACATTCGGCGAGAGCGATGGGGATTCCGCCATTTTTCTCATCTGGTCTTCTTGCACGGTCCGTATCCCATTCGCGACCTGGTTGGTGAACTTTGCGAGTTGTTCCTGCAGTTGCATCAGAGTATCGATCACGTAGTTGTCTGCATCGGCGCGGGTTGCATCCGCTTCGCCGCGTGCCTGATTGATAATCTGCTCCGCGCGGCGCTGGGCTTCCTGTGAGATGACATCCTTCTGTGCAAGTTGGTCCGCTTTTTCACGTGCGAGGGTCAGGGTGCGGTTGGCCTCTTCCTGGGCCTGCGCCATGACACGGTCACGTTGAGCGACGACCTGCTGCGCCTTCTTCACTTCCTCAGGAATGGCGATCCGCATCTGGTCAATTAACTCCAACATGCGGTCTTCATCCACGATCACATTGTGCGTGAACGGGACAGCCTTGGCCTCGTTAAAAAGCTCTTCCAGTCGGTCAATTAGTTGCAGGATATCCATAAGATACTCCTTCAGGCAGGCCATCGAAGCGCCCGAAGCATTTCTAAGTTTCCATCAATTGGCTTTGCAGTCTAACAAATCACTTCGCTCAGACAATTCTAGCACAAATTAATCCCTGAGCGCATTCGGCGGAGCCTGTTGGCCATCCAGCGCGGCAACCTTCACTTTCAAGGCGAATTCCACGTGAGGCGGGACCATGCTGGAAACGTCACCATTCAACATGGCAATCTCTTTCACGGTACTGGCAGAGAGAAAGGTATGCTGTTCAGCGGTGATCAGAGCAATGGTCTCAATATCCTTCGCCAGGCGCTGGTTAGCCAGAGCCATACGGAACTCAAACTCAAAGTCTGAAAAGACCCGCAGGCCGCGCACGATGACCTGCGCATCCACCTGGCGGGCAAAATCGACCGTCAGCCCGCTGTAGCCGGTGACTTTGATCTTGGAATTATCTTTGAAAGCCTCTCGGACCAGCTCCATCCGTTCTTCGGGGGAAAAGATCAATGATTTCAAAGGCTTGTCATAGACAGCCATCACCACTTCGTCAAACAGCCGCGTCGCACGGGTGGCAATGTCAATGTGGCCGTAGTGAATGGGATCGAAAGTTCCGGGGAATAATGCTCTGACCATAATCTCCTCTGATGTCACACCCGCACTTGCAATGACACTTAACTCACATCGCCTTTGCCCTCGCCCCAGAATCTACCAAATGCTTCTGAAAGCAGGGCGTGATCGGGCTTGGATAAATCGGGGTCCTGATCAAACAGCGACTGCGCCTGGGCGCGTGCTTTCTCGATCAGCTTCACGTCGGTCAGGCTCGCCATTCGGAGACTGCTTGTATACCCTGACTGACGTGTCCCCAGGAATTCGCCAGGGCCGCGCTGATGCAAATCGCGCTCGGCCAGCACAAACCCATCGTTGGACTCAGCCATCGCCTGCAGACGCTCATTCTCGGTCGCATCTTCGTGCGTGGGAATGAGCAAACAGTAGGATTGTGCCAAGCCGCGCCCGACTCGCCCGCGGAGTTGGTGCAGCTGCGCCAGGCCGAATCGGTCCGCGCCTTCGATCAGCATGATCGTTGCGTTGGGAATATCCACACCGACTTCCACCACAGTGGTCGAGACCAGGATATCATATTTGCGGTCGCGGAATTTGATCATCACTTCGTCTTTTTCATCAGGCCGCAAACGCCCGTGCAAAAGGCCAAGCTTCAAATCAGAGAAAATATCTTTCGAGAGAGTATCATAATCGTCCACCGCAGCCCGCGCTTCGATCTTGTCGCTTTCTTCGATCAAGGGGTAAATAATGAAGGCTTGTTTTCCGTCCTTGATCTGCCCGCGGATCATGGTATAGGCACGCTCACGTTCCTGAGGACGCAGCACGTATGTATTCACAGGCTGGCGGCCCGTGGGCATTTCATCCATCACGGAGAGGTCAAGATCGCCGTACAAAGTTAATGCGAGGGAACGCGGGATGGGCGTGGCAGTCATCACCAGTAGATGTGGCGTATTACCTTTCAACCGCAATGCGGCGCGCTGTTCAACGCCGAAGCGATGCTGCTCATCGATCACAACGAACTGCAAATCCGCAAACTTGACAGGGTCTTCCAGCAAGGCATGAGTGCCGATGACCAGCTTGACATCATTGTTCAAAAGCAAACCACGAATTTCCTCTTTCTCTTTTTCCGGTGTATCGCTCTGCAATAATCGAATTTGCTCAGGCTTCAAAACACCATTTTCACCTGTCAAAAGATTGGTGAAGTTTCGGTAATGCTGCTCTGCCAGAATGGACGTCGGCGCAAGGATCGCGGCCTGCGAGCCTGCACTAGTCACAATTCCTGCACCCAGCGCAGCCACGACAGTTTTCCCAGAACCCACATCACCCTGGATGAGTCGGTTCATGGCTTTGCCTGAGTCTAGGTCCGTGCGAATGTCTGAGATGGCGCGTTGCTGGGCAGAGGTCAGGGTGAAGGGCAGGCTTGCTATACGCGCCCCCAGCCACTCGTCGGAGGCCGGGAAGCGGCGTGCGTCCACTTCTTTCCAATCACGTTTCTGGCGCAGCACTCCCATTTGGAGATAGAAGATTTCATCAAATGCCAATCGTTCGCGCGCGGCTTTAAGCTTTTCCTGCGAGTCTGGGAAATGAGCCTGCTGGAGCGCCTCGCCCAGCGGCATCAGCCTCGCCGACGAGCGGACACTTTCAGGCAGCGCATCGGCAACAGAAGGGGCCCAGTATTTGATGACCTGGTTCATCAAGCCGCGCAGCCATTTTTGCGTGAGCTTTTCCGTCAGCGGGTAGATCGGCACAATGCGGTTCGTGTGCAGGCTCTCGACATCCACTTCTTCCCAGGCAGGGCTATTCATGACGATGCGGCCAAGATATTGCTCCACCTTGCCAGAGACTGAGATGGGCATGCCATGTTTGAAGCGGTTCATGAGCCAGGGCTGATTGAAAAAGCTGAGGCGCAACGCGGCAGTGCCATCGCTGATGATCACTTCAATGATGGTCATCTTGCCCCCGCGCACAGGCCGTGACTCGACACTTTGAATGGTGCCGATCACTGTGACGACCTCGCCATACCAGAGCGACTTGATCGTCTTGAGCTGGCTGTAATCCTCGTAACGGCGCGGGAAGTAGTAGAGCATGTCGCCGAGTGTTTGCAGGCCCAGTCTGGCGAGCGTCTCTGCATGCCGGGGCCCAACTCCCTGCAAAACGGTCAGCGAGGCGTTGAGCGCCGCAGGAGTCTGGCTGGTCTTTGCGCCGGGCACGGATTCGGAGCGCGGTGGAGGCGGGGTATGCGGTCTGGGTGCCACCGCGGTCCCCTCAGCCTGTGGAGCGCCTGCAGGTGCCTGGGAGTTCTCCGCATGAGCGGGTGTTTGAGGAGGTCGCGGAGGCGCAGGTCTTTGCGTTGCCTCGGGATAGGTTTCCCCAATTCGTTTCCACAATCCCTTCAACGCATCGGCGCGGGACGCCGGGCTAAGGCTCTCATACGAACGGAGCCTTTGCACGACGGCCTGAACGACTTCCTCCTGAATGCCATCGGCGCGGGCCTCTCCCTCCCAGTAATCGAGCATCTTGGCCAGCCCACCGATAATCGCGACATTTGTATATCCATTTCCGTGTTCGAGACGGAAAAATTTACGAAGTTTTTCTAGTGATGGCTGCATTAGATTATTTTATCATGGGGGAAGATTCACCACGGAGCGCATGCGTCGTCCCGATGTCCTTCGGGAGAGATCAAAGAGATTTCCGAGACGAGGGCGGGGTTAAATATCTCCTGCCTTTTGATCTCCAACGACAGGAGTGCTTGGAGGCCGTGGTTAGGGCATGCTTTGAAGGATTTCCCGCGTTCTGGCGATGTCGTCCCAGATTCTGGCGATCAGCGCGTCTACCGAGTTGAATTTCATTTCATCACGCAGGCGGACGACGAACTCCAGCCTGACTTCTTCTCCGTAAATGTCACGGTTAAAGTCGAGGATATGAGGCTCTATGGTCGAAAACTGCTTATCGGGCGTAAAGGTGGGATTGATGCCAATGTTCGTGGCCGCCATGAACTTCTCGCCTGCAATCCCGGCCCAACAAGCATAGATACCGTTGGCCGGGATAGCTTTCTGTTTGGGGTAATCAATATTTGCGGTGGGGATGTTGATCCGGCGGCCACGGCCATCTCCGTGGATGACTGGACCAGAGATCGAATAATTACGTCCGAGGAGTTGAGCAGCATCCACCACATTTCCTGTAGCAACCAGTTTACGAATCTCGGTGGAGGAGATCACGCCGCTTTCGTCGCTGAGAGCAGGGATGACTTCAACACTATAATTCAATTCCTTACCAATTTCAGTGAGCCGAGTTGCGTTGCCCTCGCGTCCCCTGCCGAGGGCGAAGTCATAGCCAATCAACAGGTGACGGAGTCCGAGTCGCTCTTTCAGACGCGACATGTATTCTTGCGCGCTGACAGTTGAAAGGTCCCGCGTGAAACGCTGAGTGATGACTGCATCCACGCCCAACTCGCCGAGCAGTTCAGAGCGTTCATCCGGCGTGGTCAGGCATTTGATATCCTGTCCGCTGAGCACGGAGGCGGGATGTGGGTCAAACGTTAAAACGACGGCAGGCGCGCCATTTGCATGTGCGCCTGCCGTCAATTTGTTGATGATTTCTTTGTGGCCGCGATGGACGCCATCAAAGACGCCAATGGTCAGCCACGATTTATCGAGGCTGGCTTCTTCTAAGGAGCGGTAATGAAGCATTGCAAATATTGTAGGTCACGCTTGCAGCGTGACCTATTTAGTGTTCTATTCTGAAGTGAAGAAGACTTTTTTCGGCTGCCATTCGGGGGAACCGTCTTCCCCCTGGGCTTTTTCCATCAATGCCACAAGTTCACCCTGGGTACTGACACCGCGTACCTTCTCATGCTGTAAATCTTCTTCCTTGGCTTTGACACGATGCCCGTGCCGCACAGCTTCCACTTCATCCGGGTTAAGTTCGACGGCAGGCCAGTCGCCCAGTGCTTCTGCCGCGGGAATCAGGTACTGATACCAGTTGCCCGCGTGGAAGGCTTCCTGCAATTTACGCAGAGGTGTGGCATCTCGCAGGGAGAAGCGTCCACTTTTTGTGCGGCGCAGCCCCACGAGATAGGCGCCACAACCGAGTTTCTGTCCAAGATCATTGGCAAGAGAACGGACGTAAGTGCCCGACGAACAGTGCACGTCGATCACAACTTCCGGCGGTGCCCACTCGAGTACCTCAAGGTGATGAACCGTGATCTTGCGCGGAGTGAGGTCAACTTCCTCGCCCTGGCGCGCCATTTCATAAGCTTTGCGTCCCTGCACCTTGACGGCAGAATACGGAGGCGGCGTCTGTTCGATCTCGCCGATAAATGATTTAAGGGCTTCTTCGAATTGCGCTTCCGTCACATTGACAGGAGCTTCGGAGCGAGTGACCTTGCCTTCCGCATCAAAGGTATCAGTGGTGCCCCCCAGACGAATAATGGCCTGATATCGCTTATCGGATGCCGAAACGTATTCACTAAGACGCACAGCAGGTCCCACCAAAATGACCAGGACACCTGATGCCCGAGGGTCCAGGGTCCCTGTATGGCCTGCTCGGCGCAGACCAGTCCCGTTACGAATGGCTTGCACAACATCGTGTGACGTCATACCAACAGGCTTATCCACCACAAGCACGCCAGAGATGGCGTTTTTTATATCTTGACTATTCATGAGTCTGAATTCCTCCTGAATCCTTTTCCTCGTCTAATTATGACACATTTATCCGAATTTGCAAGGAAGGGATACCCTACAAAATTCCTAAATTACAATCCGAGCATTTCCCTTGTTTTGATAAGGACCTCTTTTTGAACTTCGCTCAGACTCCCCTGAATATCTGCCCCCGCGGCCGCAGCATGACCTCCGCCTTTGAAGTATTTGGCAATGGGCGAAACATCGATTCCCGGCTCGAGCGCACGCCACGAAACCTTGACATGGTGATCACTCTGTTCAACGAATACCATGCATACCTTGTTATTATCAATCGCAGAGATCATGTTGATAAGATCGGCGTCATCGTTTCCTCCATACCCGGCGAGCTTGCGATCGGAAAGGGTGAGCGTCCCCCAGACGATCTCGTTCTTGCATTCCAAACTTGAAAGACCTGCACCCCAATATTTTGCCGCAGGAAATGTTTTCTTAACCAGTGCGCGCATGTATAAATCAGGCATGTCCACGCCTTTTTCCATCAGCGTGGCGGCCTGTCGCAGCGATTCGGGTGTGGTGTTCGATGTACGGAAACCAAGTGTATCGGTGACAATACCTGTAAGCAACGCCGCGGCAACAGGTTTCGTGATTTCCAGGCCCCATTCCGGGAGGTGATTTGTGAGGATGGCGGATGTGGCAACTTCCTCGGCTTCGATCAGGTTCAGCGCACCGAAAAGCTCATTCGTAATGTGGTGGTCAATGTTGATGCCAGGCTTGTCAAAATTCTCAAAGGCCTTTCCAACACGTTTGAAGTCAGCACAATCTACCGTGATAAAGAGGTCGTGGTTGTTAGTCGGTTCCTTCCTGACCTGTTCACTGCCCTCCAAATGCTTGAAAGATCCCGGCACCCCATCCACCAACACCATTTGCACAGACTTGCCGGCATTCTGCAACGCCAAACCCAGCCCAAGCAAGGAGCCCACTGCGTCGCCATCTGGCCGAACATGTGAAGCGATGACAATATTGTTCGCCGCCGCTAGTTTTTCCTTGATAGCCCCGGTCAATGATGTATCCATTTCCTTGGTAAAGTCTCCATTGTATTTTTACCACACCAGCATAAATGATGTGTAAATTTCGTATTTATTTCTTGTTTCTTAACCCGGCCAGCAGTTTTTCGATGTGGTCTGCGTTTTCCGGCGTTGGATCCCAGTGGAAACGGAGCCGAGGGAAGGCCCGCAGTTCCACTTTCGCCGCCAGATTCCGCCGGAGGAAACCGGAGGCAGACTCAAGTCCCGCGAGAACGTCCTTGGAGCGGGAGGCACCTTCAATGGCGGAAACGTATACATCCGCGAAGGCCAGCTCCCTATCCACTTTGACGTCTGTTACAAAGATTTGTTCCAGGCGCGGATCGCTCACCTCCCGGATCAGCACTTCCGAGAGGTCCTGGCGGATGCGGTCCGCAATACGCTGTAAACGAATTCCACTAGGCATTTTCAATTACCAACTACTTGAAACGGTGGTCTCGCCTGTCGGGGACTATGCTCGCGGCAACTCGACCACTTACTGTTTCTCTACGATGTAGCAGACCAATTGGTCGCCGGGCTGAATATCGTTGAAGCTCTTGAAGCCAACACCGCATTCAAAGCCCTGACGGATTTCCTTCACATCCTCCTTCTCGTGGCGCAGGGACGAAAGATCGCCTTCATAGATCAAATCCGTGCCGCGGTACAAACGGACGCGCGCACCACGCTTCAATTCTCCATCAGTGACCTTGCATCCAGCAACACGTCCAAACTTGGATGCGGTGAAGACTTGCAAGACCTGTGCGCGGCCGATTACTTTTTCCACAACCTCGGGTTCGAGCATACCCTTGAGGGCCTTCTCGATATCCTCGGTCATGCGATAGATGATCTCGTACAGACGGATATCCACGCCCTCTTTTTCTGCGAGGCGCCGGGCGGCCACATCAGCCTGGACGTTGAAGCCGATGACGATGGCGTTGGAGGCCGAAGCCAGCATCACATCGTTTTCGCCGATGTTGCCGGTTTCAGCATACAGGATTTTGATTCCGATCTCGCCTTGTCCCAGTTTATTCAGCTCAGAAATGATCGGGTCAAGCGAACCCTGCACATCAGCCTTGACAATCAGATTAAGTTCCTTTGCTTCACCAGCCTGGACATTCGCAAACAAATCTTCAAGCGAGACTTTCTTTCTGGACTGCGCCTGAGTTTTTGCCGCTTCCATGCGCGCAGTCACGATCTGACGGGCTTCGCGCTCCGATGCTACCACCTCAAAAATATCGCCGGCGGAAGGTACGTCGTTCAATCCCAGAACAGAAACCGGTGTCGCCGGGCCAGCCTTCTGGATTGGCTTCCCTTTGAAATCTGTAATTGCGCGCAGCTTCCCATGTGTTGTTCCGGCAACAATGATGTCACCTGCTCGAAGCGTCCCATTTTGGACGAGCAGCGTAGCCACCGTCCCTTTGGACTTGTCCACTTCGGCTTCGATTACGGTGCCGATCACTTTGCCGCCCGGGTTGGCCCTGATTTCATTGCTGTCCGCCACGAGCAGAACACCTTCGAGCAAATCATCAATACCCTGCTTTTGCTTGGCAGAGACAGGGACAACCATAGTGGTACCGCCCCATTCATCCGGGACAAGCTCCTGCTCGGCAAGCTGCTGCTTCACACGCTCAGGGTTTGCATTGGGTTTATCCACTTTGTTCAGGGCAACGATCATGGGAACGCGTGCAGCTTTGGCGTGCGCAATGGCTTCCTTGGTTTGAGGCATCACGCCATCGTCTGCGGCCACGACCAGGATCACAATGTCCGCGCCTTGCGCACCGCGGGCTCTCATCTGTGTGAAGGCCGCGTGACCCGGTGTATCTAAGAACGTGATCAGGCGCCCCTTCTTCTCCACTTGATACGCACCAATGTGCTGAGTAATACCGCCCGCTTCACCCGCTGCCACGTCCGTTTGACGGATCGCATCCAGCAGGCTGGTCTTTCCGTGATCTACATGCCCCAGGATGGTCACGACCGGTGGGCGAGCCTTCAAAGATGTAGCATCCTCCCCCGCAATCGCCTGGCGCCAGAGCGGCACTTCGCCGGTCTCCTCCTGCTTCGTTTCTTCTACAACTTCGGGTACAGCTTCGAATCCATATTCGGCCACCACAATCGCAGCCGTGTCAAAATCCACAGCTTGATTGATGGTCGCCATGACGCCATTCGACATCAATTTCTTAATCAGGTCAATCGGGCTTTTCTGGATCATCTGCGCCAGATCGCGAATCACGATGCTGGATGGCAGCTCGATCTTGTGTCCGTTGCTACTCATAGGCCACCTCCTTCAAAAGGATGTAAACCGGCAGGACCACCCTGACCGATTCACTCTTGACAAGACCCCAGCGGAAGCCTGTGAGCGCGTGGCTAGTCGTTCACATGGCTTTCTCGTGGGCCTCTGCCTCTTGCGGCAGAGAATTCATAAATTCCATAAGTCGCGCGCGGTCGTCCGCGCCAATTTCAGTTTTCAATGCATGCGCCAATGCGCCCTTGAGGCCGTTTTCCCAACAATGACGTTGGTCGTGCAAATAAGCACCCCGCCCGGCGAGTTTACCGGTTGGATCCACCTGCACCCCTTGAGAACCGCGCACAATGCGCACCAATTGCCGCTTGGGCTGGACTGTGCGACAACCAACGCAGGTCCGCTGGGGTACGTGCTTTACTCGGGTGACAGGTTTCTTTGCCATGCTCCTAAACTCCCTCTCCCGCTGGGAGAGGGGTGGGGTGAGGGCTACCAATCCTCTTCGCCTGCTTCGTCGCCGCGCTTGTGTTTCTTGCGGCCAACGACTTCACCGCGCTCTTCATCTAGCACGAGTTCGACGCTGCTTTTCTTTTTCTTCTTACCTTTTTTCTTGTCGGCATCCTCGTCGCTCTCGCCGGAGGATTGGAAGATCTCAGGCTTCATCTTGAACAGCTCGTCCAGGGAGACTCCATCCTTGGCATTCTCATCCTCAGGCTCCTCGACGACCTTCTTCGATTCTTTCCTGACCTCACCTGGCTTCTCAGCAACCGGCGTTTCCTCCACCGCAACAGGCTCAGGCTGTTCTACTTCGGCGACCGGGACCTCCTCCGCTGCAACATGTTCCGGCTGAGCCTCGGGGAAGGTCAACGCAGCCAGGGATTCCTCAATGCTCTGCATGGCTTTGGGGCCAATCCCTGGCAGACCAAGCACCTTGTTTGGTTCAGATTTCAAGCTCAACATCAAGTCGCCAACGGTCTCAAAACCAGCCTCGACCAGGATATTGAAGACGTGCTCTTTGATGCCCGCCTGGTCGAGAGGCATTTCGAATGCAGCGAGAGGAACTTCTGCACGGGCCGCAGCGGTGCGTTCTTCCTCGGCGCGGACAGCCTCCTCCTTGATCTGGATGGTGCGGCGCTCCACGCGATCCACAAACTGGCTGAGAGCGCTATATTCCTCTGGTGTGACCGGGCGGCCCTCGGCCTTCTTCGCAAGAATTTCCTGGATTTGGGGCATGGCCTCAGCCACAGCAGGCAGCATCGCGGCGAGAGGCGGATCGTTCTGCATCTTCGCGAGCGAGTCGCCCGCGGCTTCGGTCAGGGACTTGATATCAATGCGCCAGCCAGTGAGCTTCGCAGCCAGGCGGGCATTCTGTCCATCGCGGCCGATTGCGAGACTTAATTGGTCTTCACCAACCACCACCGTCGCGGTCCGCGCGCTTTCGCCATCCGCCAGATAGACACCGCTAACGCGAGCCGGGCTGATGGCCTTTGAAATATAAACAACGGGATCTGGATCCCACTGGATAATGTCAATCTTCTCGTCGTGCAATTCCTTGACAATGGCCTGGATGCGCACGCCCTTGATGCCCACGCATGCGCCGACGGGGTCAACGCCTGCCTGTGTGGCAGAGACAGCCACCTTGGCACGCGCACCTGGTTCACGCGCGATGGCGCGGATCTCAACAATGCCATGATAGATTTCAGGGACTTCGTTTTCGAGCAGGCGGCGCAGGAAGTTACGATGCGCACGGGAAAGAACGATCTGCGGACCGCGCGACCCATCCTTCACTTCCATGACGACTGCCCGCACACGATCATGTAATTTCAGGCGCTCGCCCGGAATCTTCTGATTGTTGGGCATCACCCCTTCAGCCTTCATATCGAGACCGATGGTTGTGCCCTGGGCATTCGCGGCCTGAATAATTCCGGAAACGATTTCGCCCACCTGACGCTCAAAATATTGCATCTGATTGGAGCGCTCCGCCTCGCGGATGCGCTGCTGGATCACCTGGCGGGCGGTCTGGGCAGCCACGCGGCCAAAGTCCGCGGGCGTGGTTTCCACGATCACCATGTCGTTGAGTTGAGCCTCAGGG
Source organism: Chloroflexota bacterium (assembly GCA_029782225.1). GTDB lineage: Bacteria > Chloroflexota > Anaerolineae > Anaerolineales > Villigracilaceae > JAKOVF01. Next base: position 56,056 of record JAKOVF010000228.1, read on the forward strand.
TTGACCTTGCGTGCATCTTCCAGGAGCACTTCCGTACGATCATCCAGGACGCTGTCGACAACTTCCTTCTCCGCGTAGATCGCTACCTTACCAGTATCGGGGTCAACTTTGGCTTCAACATGTTGTGCCGTGGACGCGTTTACAGCCCGCCGATAGGCCGAAACCATCGCCGACTCGATCGCGGTCAAGATAATGTCCTTGGAAAGCTGTTTCTCTTCCAGCACTTCATTGAAGGCCAGGGCAAACTCGTTCTTCGTCATGATACTTGCTCCATTACTCCTATATCCAATGCTTCACGAAAATCGAGAGGATTCCCTTCTTGATTTCGTGACCTCCTGATATTACAAGCAGAAAAGTGGGGGTTGCCCACTTCTCGGTGCTTCCAGTAACTCGGTTCGTCGTGCGTCATTATTTTAGCATAGGCGCTATAAAGTTGCAAGATATAATAACGCCCATGAATCAACGAGACCTTAACAAAGCAGCACTGCGGGGAGAACCCTCCTATGTCTGGCGGGCCGGGCAGGATCGCCGTCTGGACATGATCCTTCATGCCGCAGGTGAGCGAATTCGTGGGCAGGTGCTGGAGGATGGCTGCGGGGTGGGAATGTATGTGAAACGGCTAACAGATAAAGGATCCCACGTGACCGGATTGGAGTATGACTTTGACCGGGCGGCTGAGGCAAAGATCCAAAGCGATGAAATCGTCAACGCCGCAGGGGAATTCCTCCCGCTTCCATCCTCGACCTTTGACCTGGTCCTGAGTCATGAAGTGATCGAACACGTTCAAAGTGATGTCTTCGCAATTCGAGAGATGATCCGCGTATTGAAACCCGGGGGCCGCGTGGTGCTCTTTTGCCCGAACCGCGGCTATCCGTTCGAGACGCACGGCCTCTACTGGAAGGGAAAATATTATTTTGGCAACAAGCCGTTTGTGAACTACCTGCCGCGCAAATGGCGGGATAAGCTCGCACCTCACGTGCGCGTTTATTCCAACCGGGACTTGCAACAGCTATTCGAAGGCCTGCCAGTGAAGTTCATCGAGCGCACGATTATTTTTGGCGCATACGATAACATCATCGCGCGCTTCGGAGCGCCTGGAAGGATTCTGCGGGCGATTCTGCAATTTCTTGAGAGAACGCCGCTTAAAGGATTCGGATTATCGCACTTCTGGGTAATTGAGAAGGCCTAGAATTTGATGCTGCGGATGTGTAATGTCTGCAATGAAAAGCACATGGCCCCACAAGATGCTCGTGGGGCCGTGTTATTCTCCAGCTGTGATTCCCTAGATATGGATCGGCGCTCCCTCTGCTCCATGTGCCGCTTCCATCAGCACTTCTGAAAGCGTGGGGTGAGCATGAACGTTGCGCGCAATTTCATGTGGAGTCAATTCCATCAAATGGGCGAGCGTAAGCTCGGGCAGTAATTCGGTCACTTCGGGGCCAATCATGTGCGCGCCCAAAATCTCTCCGTACTTTTCATCCACCACCAGCTTGACCCAGCCGGCATAATCACCGAGACCGAGGGCCTTACCATTGGCCTGGAATGGGAAGCGGCCAATTTTGACTTGATAACCGCGCTCTTTTGCCTGCGCTTCCGTCAATCCAAACGACGCGATCTGCGGCTGGCAGTAAGTTGCACGCGGCATCATTTCGTAATCAAGTGTAACTGTCTCTGCACCCGCAATATTTTCGGCAGCCACGATGCCCATCGCCGACCCGACGTGCGCCAGCATCAGCTTACCGGTTACATCACCGATCGCGTAGATGGTAGGCACACTGGTCTGCATCTTTTCGTTGATCTCGATGAAGCCGCGCTCGTTGACCTTGACGCCCGCCTCCTCCAGCCCGATTCCCTTTGTATTGGGACGAAACCCAATCGCAACCAGAGCCTGCTCCGCTTCGAGGGTCGTTTCCTTCCCTTCAGCAGAGACCTTAACCTTGACTCCGCTATCCGTCGCTTCAACTGATTCGACCTTATTCCCCACCAGACACTTGATCTTGCGCTTGTCGAATTCTTTCTTTAGCTCCTTCGAGACTTCTTCATCCTCCAGCGGCACCAGACGTGGCAGCATCTCGACAACCGTCACATCCACGCCGTAGGAACTCCAAACAGTGGCAAACTCCACTCCAATGGCGCCGGAACCGATCACGATTACGGATTTCGGCAATTTCTCCTGAAGGATGGCTTCGAGATAGGTCACGACCTTCTGACCATCCACTTTCCATGCTCCAGGCACGGCAGCCGACGCGCCCGTGGCAACGATAAAGTTCTTTGCCTTGATTTCGGTCGCTTTGCCATCCTTATCCGTCACGAATAGCGTATCTTTTGCCTTGAACTTCGCCTCCCCCATGTAGACTGTAATACCGTTTTTCTTCATCAAGAATCCGACACCTTTGGTCAGACGGTCTGAATTCTGGCGCGAACGTTTGACGGCTACACCGTAATCGAGCTGCAAATTCTCGAAAGAAAAACCGAAGTCCTTGCCTCGTTCGCGCAGGATGTGGGCGACTTCAGCATTCTTGAGCAGGGACTTGGACGGAATGCACCCGACGTTCAAACAGACCCCACCCAGCCATTGTTTGTCGATGATCGCAGTTTTCTGCTTCAGTTGTGCGGCGCGGATCGCAGCTACGTATCCCGCGGGCCCGGCGCCGATCACAACGACATCGAAATTCTCTGCCATGCTATCCTCCTTACAAAAAAGAAAAAGGGTTAAAGGGATTATACCCTTAACCCTTTTCTGTCATTGCGAGCCCAGGCGGGGGGAGTGTCCAAGGACGGAAGTAAAATAGAGAGATGAAATGTCCAAGCTGCCGCCGGCTCCAGTGCCTCAAAAACCCAAAGTCGCAGAACTGGACGAGTTGTACACCTTTTTGAAGCGGAAAAAAACAAAATCTACGTCTTGACCGTGGTCGATCGAGCTACACATTGCCTTCTCAGCTGGGATGCGGTCCACGAAAGGAGTACAGCCAATCTGCAAACCTGTCTCGAACGTGCACCCCAAG
>JAKOVF010000230.1 GCA_029782225.1 Chloroflexota bacterium
GCCACTGTTGTTGGACGCTATCGCACTTCGTATCTTCGATTAGCTGGGCCAACTGTTGCCGCAAGCGTTTCACGATAGCGAATCGGCCATCGCACTCATCAAGCTGCCGCAACGTAAACTTCTTTTTGGGATTCAGCGGATTCGTCACTTTCGGCTTTGACTTGCCGTACAGACGAAGTTTGGTGGATCGGGTGGCCATCGCGGTGGTTCCTCGTATCTCGCGTTCAACACGATGGTATTGTAGAGCACCCGAAAACTTCTGTCAACCAAGAATACCTATGGCTACTTCTCGTGCCACGTGGCCGTCTTGCCGTTCAAGACATTCCACACTCCCGACCGCGAACGTCCCAACTTCGCGGCAATCTGCGATACGCTCATGCCTTTTTTGTGCAACGGCAACACTTCAGCGGTCCACTTCGCTGGTCGCTTGCCCAACTTGGCTCCGCGCTCTTTCGCAGCAGCCAATCCTCGTTTGGTCGCTTCACTTAATTGGTCGCGCTGCATCCGGGCAATGGAAAACAGCACGGCTGCCACCAATTCACCCGATGCCCCGCTAAAATCAAACTGTTCGGAAATGGCGACCACACGTACACCTTTCTCCAACCATTTGGCGAGCATGGTTAAGCCCTCGTAAGCACCACGCCTCGTTAACCTGGAAAGAGACCACACCACCACGGTTTTGACTTCACCGTGAAAAATCGCACGATTCAACTTGTCCAGCCCAGGCCGTTTGTCTTTCATGCCGCTGATACGGTCCTCGAACCATACTGCTTTGCTGATTCCGTGGCCTTTAAGCCAGCGTTGAATGGCTCGTTTCTGACTGGCTAGCCCATTCTCTTGATCGAGTGTCGAAACGCGGGTATATACTGCGGTTTTGGTCATGGTCGTATCCTTTCATGTTGAAAATGCACTGAAAACATAGTTTGTGTTGAAGAGAAAGCTCACTGAAAATCGAGTTCGCTTATGAGAGGTGCCTTTCAAGGTTAAAAAAAGACTCCACTTCGCTATCTAGCAAGAATCATTAGCTAAGAACAATTAGACGGCTAAGAACAATCACACGGTAATCGTGCTGCCGCATTTCGTGCAAACCATCGTCGTGGTTGGGGGTGCGAACAAATGAGCGATCACACGTGTGGGTTTATAGCTATGGCCCCGTTGTTCGCATGGGGAGATTTCGTCTTTTCGCAATTGAGCAATCAGCTTGCGACGATCTGCCGCGGGTAAAGCGTTCACCAAATCCAAAACAGACATCCTGGTGTTCATATCCTGGCTCCAATCATAAAAAAATAGCCCGTACCACCGTTGGCACGGGCTTGGGTTCAACCGATCATTTGGTACGTCTTGGGGGTGCGATAAGCTGCTTGATGGCCGTGGCGGGTTTCAGCTTCGCCAGCTTCGCGGCCAGCGTAATGTCCGCGATGGGGTCATTGTGTGGCTCGGCATCGGCTTTCATTCCCACGATGCTATATCGACCGAATCGTATTTGCTTGGCAATCGAACGCAAAGCGCTTTCACCAAATTTGGCTACGACGCTCTTGAGCGTTGCTTTGCCCGTGGCTACGTGCGCTTGAATCTGGTGTCTGCGCTCGATGGTGGCTTTGGCTGGCTCGGCTTCAACCGGTTTCGCTTTCGGCTTGCTGGTTTTCGTTGACATGTTTTTGTTCTCCAATCTGTTATGGGGTTATGTTTCGATGATGTTACCATCGGCGTCGAAGAGCGGGCGGCCATCCAGCAATTCTCCGGGATTGAAGCGACCCGCCATTTTCGGGTGGGATTCGATGGCTTCGACCAACAAATCAATGCAATGCGTGAGAATCCACGGTTTGGGCAACAGTTGACATAAGCAATCTTCATCGCCATCGCCGATGGTGTAGCCCGATTCGGTGGTCAATTCGGCCACGGCTCGCATCAATTCCAGATACCATTCTTGTTCGTCGAAATCTTCGTTCATGTTTTGTCTCCAATAACGGGGTTACGGGGTTAATCGTTTTCACCAAAAATCGTGTATGTGGCGATGTTGTCGCCCGCGAACACGTGTACATCAATCACAATGGGCATCGAAGCCGGTTCGTCTGCGCACGCATTGGCCAACCACGTTCCCAGATATTCAAAAAGATGCAACGCGGAAACGGTAACGGTTCGCGTTTCGTTGTCGCGCTCTTCGATCTTGACCGACACCGTTCGCGTGTTGGCGTCATCGGGTGGTTCGATCATGGCGTCATCGCCAGACAGCACGCGAACCACGTGGTAAATCTTGTCGATCAGCTTGACGAGCACCGCGTTGCCATTCGCTGCGTCGAATGCAGCTTCAATTTCTTGCTTGCTCGCGGTGGGCATCGTCTCCGCGAATGTGTCGAAATCGTCCGTTTCGCTGATCGCGCGGTTCAGCGTGTCGCGGGCATAATTGATTAGCTTGATCCGCATTTCGTTCGTTGACATTGTGTGTTCTCCCATTGGGTTAAAGAATGTGTGTCCCCCATGATTGAATTGTACCATCACTAGATTTGGCTGTCTATGATACCGGACAATATAATCGCGTGCCAAACCGGGGGCGTTCTGCGCATTTTGGCCGTGTTTTTCCGCATCGCCACTAAGTGTTTTTTGTGACCCATAAAATGGCGCTAGAAACGGTCGGTTTTGCGTGCGCTATGGATAGTGATAAATAGAGTCGTACAACGGCATGGATAGTCGTTGTTTACAGTCCACACTTGGTTGGAGTAGCTGGTTGTTACAGCCGTAGTCAGCGGAAGTAAGCGCACTTCCAACCTAGAAGTACACACTTCCAAGTGCTAGGAAAGGCCGTTTTCCGATGGTTGAAACCTGAAAGCTGGGATGGCCTAAGAGAATACAGCGCGCGCTATGGCTGCGCTGGGCAGAATGCCGAGAAAACGGCATGGGAGAAGTTGTAGAATCTGCCGTGTTTTGCAGCTTTTTCTGAGACTAGTGATTTTTCGTGTGTTTTTCGGCTGAGACTGGTAAACTATGGGGTTGATTACGGGGTTTGCTGTAGGAATGGCGTTTGACTGGCGGATGAAACGGGCGTTTGTATGTACGGTGTATCCGGGTGGTAATCGCTACCTACGTGAACGGTGATTTGGTCTGTGTGAGAATCGGCTTGTCCTGGTATCTGGTTGGTGTTTTCTACCTGGGTGTGCGTTTTCTCACTGTTTTGGCCAGCGTGTTTATTTTCGACTTGGCGAGTTGTTTCTTCATAGTACCGCAATATTACCAGCGCTATACAAGTGTAAAAAGCGCAGCCGTTGCGCTTTTCTGGTGCGATACATATTCCGATACATATTCTGGCCGACTTTTCGCCCAACTTTCGCCCAGTCCGTAAAAAAAGCGCTATGGACTCTCAGAAAACCAGTAAAAAACAGCCATAGTCCATTAAAAAGCTGTAAGCTGCGCATAGTGGAACACAGAAAAGCGTAGTAAAAGCTGTAAAGCCGCTAAAACCTACACAAAAAAACCAAACGGCCGGGCCACCACCGGGGGAACGGGTCATATATCTCATAACAAATCTCAGCGTTACGCTTAAAAACAAGCACTTTTTAATTGTTTTTCTAGCTGTACTTTTGGTGGACAATCGTACAGATTTTGGGGCATTTATTTAATGACTGGCGTAAAACCGAATTTCTGCTTGTAAAAGACCCGCATTACTCGCTTTAATTCCGATGCGGCTGTACGGGGAACTATGAAAGAATCATGCACACCCAAACATGGGATTTTCTGCTTGGCGAAATGGTACATGATCCGCAGTGCTAATTCGGAATCCAGCCGCATTAAACGCATTCCGGCATCAGTTCCGAATTGATCCGCCACGCGATGATGCACTTTTCTGACCAGCGGCACCATATCCTTGAATTTCAGCCCCGTGGCTTGAGCGGCATCGAGTAAAAGAATGGCATCGTCCAATGCCTTACCATGTTTCCGAGTGGTGCGCTTGCCGTTTTTGTCCGTGGCATCCGTGTAAGTGGACATTGCATGATTGCATTCTGAATACGCTGCCGTGTCACTGTCTGCGTTCAGCATGGCATTGACCAGCGTTTTCGCCATCAAGCGCATCGGGGGCGTGGTCTTATCTCCCCACAAAGCGTATGGGTCGCCAACGAGTTTGATACCGGCCAAATGGTAAACCATTCTTAAATGAAACCCGCTGTAATCGAATTCGCTGCTGGGTTCCCAGCGGTGGGCAGCAAGCTCGAATTGGATCGTTGACCGTTCGATCTTCCGCAAGCTCTGATGGCCCCAGCGGCCCGTATAGAGCCGTCCATGCTGCTCGAACGTATCCGCGAACAGCGCGTAGTGGATGGGCCGTAGCTGCCGTGTGTCGCCCCAGCCGCCACCGTATGGGGCCAATGGCGTGCAAACGATTCTGAATTGGGAATTCACCGCGTTGATCTTGCTCAACCGCTTCTGGTACTTCAAAGCTATCGGATCAGTATTATCGAACGGCTTGTCTTCCTTCGTCTCCCGGTCCTTCAGAAACACGTACTTGTGGTTCCGCTGGGGATCGAACGCCCAAGGATCTACTTCGGTAAAATCCGCTAGCTTGTCACTGGGAAATAATCGGCTCATTTTTGGACTTCCTTTCGGGGAACGATATTCAATGAGTAAACCAGCGGCCACCGCACAAGCGATGACCTGAAGCTGCAACCGGCTGCAATCCTCTCGATTCAACCACCTCGCGCAGACAATGCAACCGCGATAATAAAGTGCAATCTTGGCAGCCAAAAACACCCGTTGCCAGAACAGTCGCTTCTCATGCACTTTCTTGTTCTTGAATGCGGCTGCGGTACGGATGTACTGCTCGAACAGCCAATCGGCTTGCCTACGGGTTTCCGTGGTGATGATCGTATCGTAGTCGATCCAAATGGGTTTCGTATGCGAGTACGCGACATAACGGGGCACGTCTCCTTTGGCGGCATACCAATCTCCTTGGAATTCCGATGCGACCATTTGTTTGCTACTTAATGTGGCGGTCATCGTGTGAACCTCGCTGGGAAGACTCGCAGAAACCCGGCATCCCGTGCCTCTTTAATTGCGTCCTGCTCGTCTTTCAGTGCCACGGATTTGGGAATGCCCATTTGCTGCCGCATCTTCGCCGTGGGGACCATAATGCGGCGACTCAAATCACCGGGCACTTGGAATTCGACGAACAAACCCGCCTCGATCGCATCGTCCAGCACTTCGTTGCGGTCATCGTCCGTAAGATCGGGAAACACGTTATTCATATCTTGCTCCTTTTGTTGGTGGTTACTATTTTCTGTACTTCGCTTTCATATCCGCTGCCACATATTGATTGGTCTTGTCACACTGCTCTGCGGCACACCAACCCTCGTTCCAAAGCTGATACGAAAGCGTTTTCGCGGAATACGGATTCTTGGCTCGTCTCTCGCCTTGCCAAAACGCGGCCTTGCCTTGCTTATATTCGCGTTGGCGTTTTCGCGGGTTATGGCCTGGCGATGGTGCCAATCGTTTCCTTCGGGCAGCATCCGGGTCGGTTGGCTTCGATGGTTCGACATAATCGTCATCGGTGTCATCTGACTTGGCGAGCGCTTTGACTTTCTCGAACCAACCCGACTTCTCTAAGCGCTGGTAGAACTCTTGCTGCCGCGATGGCACGGAAAAGATTAGCTGCCATAGCTGTTCCCTGTTGATTGTCAAAAGCGCATCCAACCGATCCTTCTGCTCTCGCGTCATGCTCCGTCTAGCTTTGGCAAGAAACGGGGAATATTTGACCTTTTTCTTTTTCGGCTTGCCATTTCCACTATGGCCATTCGTTGCAAACTGGGGCGTGGGTGCGGGCAGCGTTACCCGCTTGTTGACTAGCGCATCCACCAATTCGCATTGCTGCTGCAACCGCTGGACACACTCAGCGTGCTCCTTCTGCGCTTGGCTACCCGAATGCCGTGGCGTGATGCTGTACTTGAGAATGTCATCAAAATATCTAAGTGTTTGTCCTCGAAGACGTTTACGGGCAGCGTTAATCGCATCGAACTTGGTGCAGAATGCTTCCGCAGAGCCAACGATCGGGACGAAGATCGCTCCACAGCCTTTTTCGGTGTACCAATTCAAGACTTTCGTGATTAGTTCATCGCCATACCGGGTTGCCAGATTCTGGAATTGCTCAGCCCACTCTTCATTGATGGTTTCGGTGGGGCGTGTCCACGTTTGGCCTCGTTTGTACAACGCTGTGAACAACTGATTCGCTTGTTTGCGATAGAGACTATTCATTTTCGGACTCCTCATCTTCTGACTGATCGAGCAACTTTTGGGCTTCTTCCTGAATGATGCGCTGGATTTTCATGTGCAGCGCGTACTCTCGAAGCATGGCTGTGGGAAAATTATCGCGGCCTCGTGCTTCCGATACTTTTTCGATGTCGTCCTCTAAAGCGTGGCCGGGCTTGTAGCTGGCCTCTTCAAAAACACTGTCGAGAAACCGATTGCACTCTTGGCGTTCTTTTTTGGTAACCCTATAGAACGTGTACAGCTTGTCATCTGTCTCGTCGTTGGGGTCCTTCTTTGTGTACCTGATGTCCCGATCCGACGGTTCCTCGTTTTGGAACACCTGCCGGATGTTCTCCCGCGTTGGCGCTAACTTCTTCTCCTTCAGATTGCGGAGCACCATGTTGAGCCAAATGGCTGGCAAATCTTTTAACATCGTCCTTTCCTTTCCTTTCTGGTTGGAACGGCTAAACCATATTCATTGTGGCCAATGCAAAGCACCGTTTCTGCCGCCGCCGCTGCTGCCCGTGAAAAATCGGCGGTACACCTCGGGCGAGTTCGAACTTACCGGCGAACGGCGGATGTACATCAATCGCGGCGTCGGCCATTTGCTCCGCGTGCGGATCAACGCTCGCCCCGAAGTCACGATGTTTCAGCTGACGCGGGCGTGAGTTGTCGCGCCATCGTTTGCTGCGCAGCCACGCCCGCAGGGCGTTTAACGCCGAGCCAACGGCGAGGCAAAACCTCGCGATCTGTCGCCGTTGGCTCCAGGTTAAACGAACCGGAACTGTTCATTGAGATATAACCGAATGTTGTGTTCTATGAGGAGATGAAAAGGCGGCGTATCCTGCTGGTGATTTGAATTTTTATTTCACAAGCGGCCCGACGAGGGCAACGGAGGATACGCCATGCGACAGGTTACGACAGAAGAGCTTGCCAGTCCAGCAGCCACGCTTGATCGTAAGGTGCTTGAATTCCGATCGCAGTTCGGTCA
>JAKOVF010000234.1 GCA_029782225.1 Chloroflexota bacterium
TCCTCCGACAGTCGTAAGCTTTTCGGCGTCTTCGTCGGGGATTTCGATATCGAACTCCTCCTCGATGCCCATGATCAGCTCTACTATGTCGAGCGAATCAGCACCCAAGTCCTCGACGAACGAGGCTTCAGGTGTAATATGATCCTCATCGACGTCCAGTCTGTCCATCACTATCTGCTTTAATTTGCTTTCGATTTCTTCAACTCGCATTATAAGTTCACCTCCTTCCAAAAAAGCTACTGCATTATCATTCCGCCGTCAACAGCTATCACCTGACCGGTGATGTAGCCAGCCTCCTCGGAAGCCAAAAAGGCCACAAGGTTTGCGACGTCCTCGGGCCTCCCGGCCCGTCCCAAGGGGACCTGCCGCAGGAAGTCCTCTTTGTACTTGTCGCCAAGCGCCCTGGTCATGTCCGTCTCGATGAAACCCGGCGCGACGACGTTGACGGTTACGTTTCTGGTGCCGTATTCCCTTGCAACGCTTTTGGCAAAACCTACAAGACCTGCCTTCGCGGCGGCATAGTTAGCTTGCCCCGCGTTTCCCATCAGGCCGACAACGGAGCTCATGCATATTATCCTGCCCCATCTCGCCTTTGCCATGTCGCGAATCGCCTCCCGCGTGCAGTAAAAGGCGGAAGTAAGATCGGCCTTGAGCACTTCTTCCCATTCCTCATCCTTCATCCTCATCAGCAGGTTGTCTTTGACGACACCGGCATTATTGACCAACACCGAAATGGGACCAAGCCTATCACGCACGGCGTCAAACATGTCCTTGACGCTTGTCACATCGGTGACGTCGGCCACAAATACCTCAGCCCTCGAACCGTAAGCCCTTATCTCGGATGCGACCTCTTCGGCCTGTTTGGCCGAAGACCTGCAATTCAAGGCCACTGCATAACCCAGGCTTCCCATCTTTACTGCAATGGCCCTACCTATACCTCTGCTGGCACCAGTTATTAAGACCACCTTGCAAGCCGAAGTCATTCTACTTGAGCACCCCCTATAAAATCAAGGGCCCCGTCCAATTTATCGGGAGAATCAAGGGAAAACACCTTTGCATCCTTGACCGTCTTTTTGATCAACCCCGTGAGCACG
>JAKOVF010000237.1 GCA_029782225.1 Chloroflexota bacterium
AGAGATGGAGATTGTACAACTCGCGAAAATCATCCCCCTTCACGAGGTGCTGGATGAGGCAAAGTTCCAGACGCTGAAAGAGGATATGGAGGAGCGCGGGTGGGTCGGCCGCCCGCTCGTTGCATACCCCTGGGGCGACGGCCTCCGGGCGCTGAACGGGTCGCACCGCTACGCAGCAGCTTGCGCCGCCGACCTCTACGAGATCCCAGTTGAGATCATCCCCGAAGATGCGTTGACAGTGGAGCAGATCGAGCGCCTCGACCGGGAGCACGACACAGATGGTTTCGTCCGGGCGTTGGAGGAGTTTGTCGAGGAGGGCGCGGTTGGTCTCGATGCGGCTCTCGAAATCATGCAGGAAGAAGTTGAGCAGGAGTGTGCAAGCAGAAGCTGAGCTGGAGTGAATTTGCAAAAACGATAGTTATATATACTATTACAACTAATGTAATTAGTGTAAGAGGTGTGACAAAAATGAGATGTTCGTGTGGTAGAAAAATCACTCAAACCGAGGGATCGGGAAAAGACAAGGTGTGGATTTGTGAATGTGGTAACCGTTACCAGATGATTCGCGGAAAAGCACGGAGGGTGTAAAAAATGGTGAATTTCAGAGAAATTGAGGAGGGCGAACTCCTCATTTTCCGAGACCGACGTAACAATGAAGTGTATTCTGAAATCGTAACATTTGCAGGGTTTGCAGAGACGGGGCACCCCGTTGTAGAATTCGAGGATGGCAGGCGCCTGATGGTACTCCCAGAACAGTTGTCGTACCCCCAGGAAGAAGAGTTCGTCAACATCCGCATCTATCGGGAGGACCGTGACCGGCTCGCCGCGACCATGAAGTACGGCGAGACAATGGCGGAGAAGATTCATACGCTGATCGAGGAGGCGCGACTGTGAGGCGCGGCCCTCACAACCGTCCAAATTTGAAAACGGCCATCGTCGGAGTAGAGTCAAACCGGATACATTATATATCCGTGAGTTGATCTATGAATATGAGGCAGCGGAACAGCGCGAAACCAAAACCAAAACTCCAGATCTACGTTAGCCGGGAGGTTGCGGATCGACTCAGAGATTACGCCTCAAATGTGGGGGTGTCCGCGTCGCTTGTCACGGAAATGGCGCTGCGGGCATACCTCAATATGGAGAGGATGAAAATATGACGAAAAGGAATTCCTATGTCGGCCCCTGCGCCACCGCCCGTATACCGGAGGCGGGAACCGACGCTCAGA
>JAKOVF010000242.1 GCA_029782225.1 Chloroflexota bacterium
GCGTTCCACGTCCAGCGCGGGATCATCGTCCCCATATCATCCGGTGACTTCTACCTCGGGCTCTACCAGCGTTTCCCCGAACGCGACGGCATGTACTTCCTCCCCGACCAGGTCCCCCTCTACGAACAGAAACGCCTCGCAGCGAGCCGGGTCGAGCAGGTCTCCCTCTTCGTCCACGATGAGAAGAGTGCCATCCGGTGGCTGCGTATGCAGCTTAGCGATCACCCGCAGACCTACCAGGAGATCCAACCGAAGTTTATGATCGAGTCCCGCAACACCGACCGCCACGAGGCCATGCCGGAACTTGCCGACCTCCTCGAGCAGAACTTCCTCAAAGACGAAGAAGGGCGATGGTACGTGCCCGACCCCAACAGGGAGGCCGACCTTGAAAAACTGCGGGAGAAAGCACTGCTCAGAGAGTTTGAGACTTACAAGACCACAAAAGGCAGGCTCAAAGTCTTCCGCACCGAGGCCGTCCGTGCCGGCTTCAAGAAATGCTGGTCAGAACGCGACTACGACATGATCATTGAGATCGGCGACCGACTGCCGCCTGAAATCCTGCAGGAAGACGACGTTCTCCTGATGTACTACGACAATGCACAGACAAGACTCGAAAACAACTGATATGGAGGTGGAGCAGCAACCCGGCGACTGGGTCTGGCATCCGGATTTAGCAGAACCGGTGCAGATCATCACCATCCAGCACCTCTGGGGAAAGAGGAGTTACAGGGTCTGGGTGCCGGGCAGAAACCGCATCCTTCTCGCCGATGAAGATGCATTCACCCCGTTAAACCGTTCCAAACCGCTGAACAGAAACGAGATCATCTACCGCGCCGCCGCAGCAAAGATAATCGAGATCTACTCCCGTGAAAGGCTCCTCGCCCCCCTCAACTCCCGGGTCGTCCCCCTGCCTCACCAGATCTACGCCCTCTCCCGCGCCTGCGCACGCGACCCGGTGCGCTGCCTTTTCGCCGACGAAGTCGGCCTCGGAAAGACCATCGAAGCCGGCCTTGTGGTAAAAGAACTCAAACTTCGCAGAAAGGCCTCCAGGATACTTGTCGTCGCCCCACGCGGCCTCGTAAACCAATGGGTCTCAGAGATGTGGACACACTTCCAGGAAGAGTTCGTCCCCATAATCCCTGGAACCACCGGGAACCAGGTTCCCGGAGGCAGGAAGATCTGGACGCTGTTTGACCAGATCGTCGTCCCGCTCGATGCCATAAAACCCATGAAACGCCGCCGGGGATGGACGCCAAAAGAGATCCACGACCACAACCAGCAGCGGTTTCATGACCTCGTCAACGCCGGCTGGGACCTCATCATAATCGATGAAGCGCACAAACTCGCCGGCACAACCAGTCAGGTCGCACGCTTCAAACTCGGCCGCGCCCTCGCAGACCACACCCCTCATCTCCTTCTCCTCTCCGCCACACCACACCAGGGCAAGACCGATGCATTCCTCCGGTTGATGAGCCTCATTGACAAAACAAGGTTCCGTGAAGGTAGCCCGATCGACCGCGACGCCATAACTTCGTCCATCGTCCGCACCGAGAAGAGAAACGCCATCGATGCGGAGGGAAAACCCCTCTTCAGACCACGCAACACCCGTATAATCCGTGTCGAGTGGAAAGAAGAACACAGGCTCCAGGCCGAACTCTACGAACAGGTCACCGAGTACGTCAGAACCGGATACAACCGGGCGCTCAAAGAGAAAAGAAACTACATCGGCTTCCTGATGGTCCTGATGCAGCGCCTGGTATCCAGCAGCACCCGATCGATACGAAACACACTTGAAAAGCGTCTATCAGTGCTCCAGGACCAGCCGCCCCCCAGGCCTGAAGAACCTCTCGACGAAGACTGGTGGGACCTTGAGACCGAAGAGCGGGTAGAACAGATGGTCACCAGTTCCCCGCCTGCAGACCCCGATGAACGTGAAGAGGTGCGCCGTCTCCTCGATCTCGCTCGCCGCTGTGAGGCAACCAGACCCGACGCCAAGACCGAAGAGGTCGTCAACCTCATGTTGACCCTCCGTGCCCGGGAGAACAACCCCAACCTGAAATTCCTCATCTTCACCGAATTTGTCCCCACGCAGACGATGCTTGCCGAATACCTCGAAGCACGCGGGTTCCGTGTGGTCCTCCTCAACGGCTCGATGAGCATGGAAGAACGCCAGAAAGCCCAGACCTCCTTCTCCAGGGATGCACAGGTGATGATATCTACAGAAGCGGGGGGAGAAGGACTCAACCTTCAGTTCTGTCACATTGTCATCAATTACGACATGCCATGGAACCCGATGCGGCTCGAACAGCGTATCGGTCGGGTCGACCGTATCGGCCAGACCCACGACGTTCAGGTCTACAACCTGGTCTTCTCCGGAACCGTCGAGGAGCGTGTCCACGAGGTCCTGCTCGAAAAACTGCTGGTCATCCTGAGCGACCTCGGTTTCGACAAAATCAGCGACGTCCTCGACTCCAGCGAGGCCGAGCGGACATTCGAGAACCTCTTCATACACTCGATCATCAACCCTGAGAAAGCAGACACCTACCTCGAAGACTTCATCGCCTCATTATCCGAGCGGGCAAAACAGGAACGCGAATCTCTCTCATTTTTCCAGGATGATCCGGTGCTCGACACCATCGAGGTACAGGAGCACCTCAGGAACCCCCTCCCCGCCCTGACGGAACAGATGGTTGCAAACTATATCCTCTCCCGTGGAGGAAAGGTTGGAAAGACCATCTCCGGCTATGACCTCGTATGGCCGGACGGCTCAACACAGAGCGATGTATTCTTTGATAAAAGTGCATCAGAACCCTCTTTGGGAACACTTCTCACCGTATCCGACCCCCGGGTTGCAGAACTGCTCACACAGTCTTCCATAGTTCATCCAGAGATGCCCATGAAGTGTATAAAGATATCCGGTCTCCCTGAAGAGGTCTCTGGCATATGGTCGCTCTGGCGGCTGGTGGTCTCTGGCCCCTACGGCGTCCGGGTGCACGCCATCCCTTACTTCATCAACGATGACGGCCGTACACTCCGTGTAAGTGCACGCCAGATCTGGGATACCCTCATCCGTGGCGAGTTTATAGAGACGGGAGTGACCTCCACTGACCGTTCGACCCTGGACCGCAGCAGAGAGGGCGCGGAGAATGCCGGGAGAGAACAGATCCTTGAGAGAACCGGTATACCTGAGATCTATCCCGTGATCATCCTGAGGGTGGAAGGCGGCAATGTCTGACTGGCGTGAAGAAATACTGGAGAACCTGCTGCAGGATGACAGACCTCTGATTATTGCTCTGGACCCCGACGCACTTGTCCTGGAGGAGGGGATCCAGCAGGCAATCCTGAACCGGGGGTATGAGATCGTCTCGTATAACGATCCTTTCTCGTTTCGGATAGTGTATGAGTCAGAATACCGCGAACGCCTGGAACGCTGGAGAGACGATCCAGTGAAACTGATTGTCAGGTTCCCTCACGACCAGAGGAGATCGGTTCCCTTCGACCTGCTCAGGGACGGTTCCTGTGTGACCGTAAGAATCAACGACATATTCCCGCTCTTCAGTTACCCCGTCGTCCGCTTGCTTGAACCGGTTTACTACGACGCGCTTTATGAATCCGCAAAAAACTATCGTGGCGAAAGGATGGGCGACGCAAAGACCCGGGAGTACATCCTCAAAACGGTCTTTCGGATCGCTCCGGACGAGATCAGGGATCCAACCGACCTTGTCTCCCTCCTGTGCAGGATTCATTACGAGAGAAAAGTGGTTCCTGAAGAACTTGTGAACCACTGTCTCGAAATCTGGACGAGGCTCGGTATCGGAAAGGAGGAGATCCGTCCCCTCTTCACCCGCGACCGTTTCATGAATTACCTGCAGAGCCAGTGGGTTCGATACATCAACGCCAGTGATACCTCTGAGATACATTTCGATCACCAGGAGATCAGGCTATACGTTGAAACCTTCTTCCTTGAAGGCTCATTAAAGCCCATCGAGGTTGACGACCCGGCCACACTCCCGGAGTGGGCAACCTGTGGCATTATACGCGACCCTCTGGCCGATGCGCGCCGTCATCTCCGGAACCTGCTCTCGAAGATATCAGAGAGCATCCCGGGGGAGAACGCACGATACGCAGACTGGAAGCAGATCGCCAGGTTATGGGCCGGGGCTATAATGATCCGCGGAAAGCTCCATACCTCGCTTCACCGGGGGGAGTCAGAAGAGTTCGACCGGCTGCACCTCTCTATCGAGTCTGCGTTCAGGGACTGGCTTCGTGCTCATTTCAAATCGCTTCCAAACCAGCCATACCTCCCCGCACCCGTGATGGTCCACCATATCCCTCATTTCATCGCCCACGAACTTGCCAGGAATGGTGGAAGGATAGCGCTGATCGTTATGGACGGTATGGCCATCGATCAGTGGTTGATCATCAAAGAGGCGCTGGGCAACGAGTTCTCTTACCGCGAAGACTCCGTGTATGCATGGGTGCCGACCATCACATCCATATCCAGGCGGTCTCTCTTTGCCGGCGAGACCCCGGCGTTCATCGAGCACACCCTTGGCGGAGAGACGGATGAGGAGCGTCTCTGGCGGAGGTTCTGGTCAGGTAGTAGTGGGTTTGAAAGACTCTCCGTCGGTTTCTCGAAGGGGCATCACCTCATCAATCAGTCGGAGGTCGATGAACTACTGCATGATGCCATGCCATCGATACTCGGGCTTGTTGTAAACACCATCGACAACCTCATGCACAGAACAACCATGGGGACGCCTGAACTGCACAGCGACATCAGACTCTGGTTAGAGAAGAGCGTCTTTCCGGACCTGCTTGCAGGTTTGCTCGAACGAGGTTACGCTGTCTACATCACCGCCGACCACGGCAACGTGAGCGCAGAAGGTGTGGGCCGCCTCAGCCAGGGGTTGCTTGTCGAAGAGACCAGTGCACGGGCAAGGCTCTATGACCGTGCCGTGTTCATGGAGCAGGCACATTCAAAGTACCCAGAAGACTCGTTTGCATGGGAAGGGGATTATCTCGGGACCGGCCACTCCGTGCTGATCGCCGACGCTCTGAAGGCGTTCTCTGATCCCGGTAAAGAAGTTGTCTCACATGGCGGGGTATCGATCGAAGAAGTGATTGTCCCATTCATCAGAGTTATGAGGGTGCAATAATGTCGAGGATGATCGGGTTTGATAGGAGGGTCCGTCTCGAGTGGCTTGATGCCGCTGCCAGTGCAGAGAGAGAGATCGGCGAGATCACCGAGATTAGGCAGTTTCTGCACGGTTTTCTCGAACCCGAGATCCCGACATACGCCGCACGGAGTAAGACTGTTGTGGTGCTGACAAAAATATGGTCACGTGTTCCAGAAGAGCATGTGGAGATCAGGGACAGAGCATTGGATCTCTTCCAGGTATCGAATACGCAGGACAGGGTCTGGCTCCACTGGGGGATGGCCCTTCTCGCATACCCTTTTTTCAGGGATACCGTAACCGCAATCAGCCGTTCTCTTCTCTATTATGACTGTTTTACAAAAGCGGAGATCGTTAAGAGGATAAAGGAGGACTGGGGCGAGCGTACAACTCTTAAAAGGGCTACCGAACGGATCGTATCTTCGATATTCGAGTGGGGTGTGATTGTAAAGGATAAGGAGACTGGAAAATATAACCTTCCTTTGCACCTGACCACTGAGAACAAGCAGATAGAGATCTGGCTGCTCGAAGCGGCTCTGCTTGCCTCACAAAAACAATGCATCCCGCTCGATCAGGCATTTTCCATCCCCGAGGTCTTTCCGTTCAAGTTCTCTCTCTCTATACCCGAGATCGTTGCATCGAATAAGTTTGAGATGTCTCAGATGGGAAATAATAGAGCAAAAATCTCAGTAATACCCACGTCTGGCGTCAGGTAGCCCTCAAGTATCGAACGGTTCATGGCAACCGGATGTTGTGTGGGATTGGTGCTCACTTATAATTATTTTATACTCAATATTCTCATCAAGGAACATTTCGATCCATTTTCTCGCGTATCCGATATGAACGGCGCATTTTCTGAAGGATGATTCGATGATCTCCTTCAAGTAATCCAGATCTTTGACAAACGTTGCCGACACGATACGTTTGATGCTCTTTTTAGATGTATTCGATGGGATTGGGACCCGGCGAGTATGGAGGGAGGTAGACCAGCTCGATCTGTTCTTTACGGGCAAATTCTCCGGTCTCGGTGGCGTGATGTGACCGGAAAATTATCCAGGATGATCAGGAGATCCTTTCCCGGATTTCTCTCACGGATTTGTGCGAGGAATGCACAAACATCCTCATTCCGGGGGTGCTCCCAAAAGTCCACCACTGAGGTTCCGTTTAGCGCATAAAAGCTGAAGGTGTTTGCCCGCATCCTGGTGGTGTTCTTTGTTATAGTCGGTCATGTGAATGACCAGAGTCTCTGGCTGTTCGCCGTAGTCTGAGGAGAGGTCTCGTCCAGGAATCCAATCACAGTATCACCGGTCACTGGTGGGAGTTTTTTAGGAGGTCATCCAATCCCCACCAACCTCCGCAAAGACGTGCAAAGAAAGGGAAAGGGTGTGAAGAGCGAGAAGCCATTTCGTATCGATCCACTCCCCGGGCTCCTGTACCATCGAGATTTTTCCCGGGTGAAGATAGTGTCAGGTCGGTGTGATATATGTCACGAAAGGGCAGCGGTCTTCCGGTGTGTGTAGATATGCGAGACCTGCTATGCAAGGATAGTGAGGGAGTGGAAATGACCGGAAACGGCATTCACTGAAACCTCTGGTTGTGGAAATCGCCCCACAACGTTCAAATACTTTGCATGCGATGAAACATCTAGTTTACAAGAAAGTAAATTATAATATATCTGTAAACTTCCTATGGCAAAACAGGTTAGCATTGGTGAGCGGGTCAAACTGGCCCGGATGAGTGCAGGGCTCAGCCAGCGGCAGCTCGGGAAAGAGATGGGGATGAGTGCAATGGCGATCTCCAAGTACGAGACCGGTGAGGTGGTTCCCAATTCCCGCGTCCTCATCCAACTGAGCCAGATCCTCCATGTCCCGCTGGACTTCTTCTTCCGCTCCATCGAGGTGACCTTGTCGGAGCCCCAGTACCGGTGCCGGAAGGCGCTGAAGAAAAGCGAAGAGAAGATGATACTCAGCAAGACCCGGGACTGGCTTGAACGGTATCTTGAGGTCGAGGTAATTACTGGCGAGTCGAAACCACTGGACCTCCCTTCCGGGGAGCGCTGCGTGG
The DNA here is from genome assembly GCA_029782225.1 of Chloroflexota bacterium. Classification (GTDB taxonomy): domain Bacteria; phylum Chloroflexota; class Anaerolineae; order Anaerolineales; family Villigracilaceae; genus JAKOVF01. Next base: position 7,242 of record JAKOVF010000242.1, read on the forward strand.
TCTCGTCCCTCCCGGATGTGGAGGACGCAGCCCAGTATGTCCGAGACTGCTGGAACCTGGGGCTCGATCCTATTGAGAATGTCATGGATGTCCTGGAGCAGCACGGGATCAAGGTCGGCCTTGTAGAAGCGAGCGAGGCCTTTGATGCCCTGACGTTCTATTACGATGATCGGATGCCGGTCATTGTCATCAACCGCGTGATGTCCGGGGATCGCCAGCGGTTCAACCTCGCCCATGAGCTCGGGCATCTCCTCCTTCGCTGTGAAGGGGATATCGACCCTGAAAAGGCAATGCAGCGGTTCGCCGGTGCATTCCTCGTCCCCAAAGCGATGGCGTTCATGGAGGTTGGCGAACAGCGGAACACGCTGGACCTGAACGAGCTGCATGTCCTCAAGCAGAAGTACGGCATGAGCATGGCCGCGTGGATCTTCCGGGCAACCGACCTTGGCATCCTTGCTCCTGAAACGGCCCGGCGTTACTGGATGTATTTCAAAAAGAAGGGGTATCACAAGGAAGAACCGTTTGAACCTGTCCCGTCCGAGAAACCGACTCACATGGTGCTGCTCACCCTCCGGGCCTTTTCGGAAAAACGCATCACCATGTCACGGCTGAAGGAACTCCTCGGCAATGACAGTGAACAATTGAGTGAGTTGAGGTTGCTTGGTTCAGCATGAGTGAGCATCGGGTGCACTGCATCCTTGATGCAAACGTGATCTTCGATCTCAACGCGGGAGATATCCTTGGGTACCCATGCTCCCTCCCCTATATCCTTCATACAACCGATTTTGTCCTTGCTGAGATTGAGTCCATCTCCCTGGCCGAACTGGAAAGGTGCGGCCTCACCCTCGTAGAATTGTCATCAGACCTGGTGGTTGAGGTACACCAACTCCGTCCCCATCACCGTGCCCTTTCCCTTGCGGATCTCTCGGTGTTCGTTTATGCACGCCATTCCGGGCACATGGTCCTTACCGGGGACGGTCTGCTCCGGACGTTTGCCAAGGAATCAGGGATCGATGTCCACGGAACGTTGTGGCTCCTGGACATGCTCGTGGGGCAGGGGATACTGACGAGACCGAACGCCATCCAGGCCCTGCAGAGGATGACGGAGCAGAAACGACGGCTTCCAAGAGAGGAAGTGCAAAAAAGGATCAGGGAATGGGGGAAGGAATAACCATGGTTTACCCACAAACCTCCTTTTACCTTCTCCGGCTCATACCGTAAAGTTATCTCCCAGGTCCTCCCGCCTTCAGATGGGAGAACTCTACCAGTCGCATCTGATCGAACTTCCGGAGGTTCTCATAGAACCCGGTATACCTGATTTTTTCGCTGTCGCTGATTCAAAGGAGGATTACGATTAACTCCCGCTATTCACACACCCCTGACCAATTTCCTGTGAGTTCTTCAGATTCGGCTGTATATTAGGTTGCAACAGACCCAAAACTCCCTTAATTTCTCTCCTTTTCTCTACTTTGAGAGAACTACTGCTAGGACGATAATTTGTCGAGGGTCAATAGTTGGTTTAACTTGCGGGGGTGAAGGGGGCGGAGCGGGAAGTCCCCACCCTTTAGGCCGGGGATGAAAGTGGAGCCGCCCTTCGTCATATTCCTGGAGAGTTTTACCAAAAACCATGTATTACTATAATCCCAAACTCCCGGAAAATTTAGGCGCATCATTGCACCAATTTTACGATAAATCCCTTTTCTCCCGGAAATGCCCCTGTAACACTATTAGAATCGAAAGGTCGAATGAATTGCAGCGCCTAAAAATGTATAGGCACATTATACCTTAGCAACCTGAGCATAAAAGAGGGAGATGAAGCGAATAGTGGTGAAAGGAGCCACTACCGTGAGAATAGTCTGCCCCGTGCGCCTAAAAAGTGCGGGAGTTAAGGATAGATATAACATGCCGGGATCCTGATTAATCGAGATACTGCGTGTGATGCAGCGTGTCACGACCACTCCGGATATAATCCCTATACATTCACGTCATCATTCTCTTTCGTGCCCGGCACCGGAGTCAACGGAACTTTAATGATACGAGAGTTTAATGTAACAGACTGGAAACAGCCCGTGTAGAATGAAAATAATCCTGGTGGACAAAAAAGTTTAAAATTTAGCCTTTTTTGAATTTCCACCTGATTGATGCTCAGGAGTTGACATATATGACTGAAAACAAAAGCCCGGCAATGGGCAAAGGAAATCCAATGATGAGGGGGAAAGGAAGAACGATACAGGACTGGTGGCCAAACCAGCTGAACCTGAAGGTTCTGCACCAGCACTCTGAAAAGTCAAATCCGATGGGCAGGGATTTCAACTACGCCGAAGAGTTCAAAAAACTCGACCTGAAGGCCGTCAAGGCAGATCTGAAGTCACTGATGACCGAATCAAAGGAGTGGTGGCCAGCGGATTTCGGCCATTACGGCCCCTTAATGATCCGCATGGCATGGCACAGTGCGGGCACCTATCGCATCGGCGATGGCCGTGGCGGCGCCGGATCCTGCCAGCAGCGGTTTCCGCCTCTCAGCAGCTGGCCCGACAACATAAATCTCGACAAGGCACGCCGGCTTCTCTGGCCGATAAAACAGAAGTACGGCAGGAAGATTTCATGGGCCGATCTCCTGATTCTTTCGGGAAACGTTGCCCTGGAATCAATGGGATTCAAAACATTTGGTTTTGGCGGGGGCCGCGAAGATGTCTGGGAGCCTGAAGAAGAGGTCTACTGGGGATCTGAGAGTGAGTGGCTGGGTGACAAGCGCTATTCCGGAGACCGGGACCTCGAAAACCCGCTTGCGGCCGTGCAGATGGGGCTGATCTACGTCAATCCCGAAGGCCCAAACGGCAACCCCGATCCTGTTGCAGCAGCAAAGGATATACGCGAAACATTTGCCCGTATGGGGATGAATGACGAAGAGACCGTCGCACTCATTGCCGGAGGGCACAGCTTTGGAAAATGCCACGGTGCCGGTCCTGCAACCCATGTCGGCCCCGAGCCCGAAGCCGCACCTATCGAGGAGCAGGGGCTCGGCTGGAAGAGCAGTTTTGGCACCGGGAAAGGCGGCGACACCATCTCAAGCGGCCTTGAGGTCACCTGGACCAATACGCCGACGAAGTGGAGCAACAACTTCCTCAGGATACTCTTCGCTCACGAATGGGAACTGACAAAGAGCCCGGCCGGCGCTCACCAGTGGAAGCCAAAGGGCGACGGGGGCGCCGGCACAGTGCCGGATGCCCACGACCCGACAAAGCGGCATGCACCTTCCATGCTGACAACCGATCTCTCCCTCCGCTTCGATCCCGTCTATGAAAAGATCTCACGCCGCTTCCTGGAGAATCCCGATCAGCTCACCGAGGCATTCTCTCATGCATGGTTCAAGCTGACACACCGCGACATGGGCCCCCGCTCACGCTATCTCGGCCCCGAGGTGCCTAAAGAAGATCTGATCTGGCAGGACCCAATCCCGGCAGTTGATCATGAACTGATTGATGCAAACGATATCACCTCCCTCAAGGAGAAGATTCTCGCTTCAGGGCTGTCGGTTTCAGACCTGGTTACAACCGCATGGGCATCGGCTTCCACCTTCCGTGGCGGAGATAAACGCGGCGGAGCAAATGGCGCACGAATCCGCCTTTCGCCGCAGAAAGACTGGGAAGTCAACGAGCCCGCCCGCCTGGCAAAGGTACTGAAAACCTTAACAGAGATACAGGCAGCATTCAACAGTACGCAGAAAGGCGGGAAGAAGATCTCACTTGCCGATCTGATCGTGCTTGCCGGGTGTGCCGGTGTCGAGAAGGCTGCGAAGAATGCGGGGCACACCGTGACGGTTCCCTTCTCGCCGGGACGGACTGACGCCTCGCAGGAGCAGACCGATGTGGAATCCTTCACTGTCCTTGAGCCGAAGGCTGATGGCTTCCGCAACTACCAGAAGACCCGCTATGCCGTATCCGCAGAAGAGATGCTTGTTGACAAAGCGCAACTCCTGACCCTGACTGCGCCCGAGATGACGGTGCTTGTCGGCGGCATGCGTGTGCTGAACGCAAATGTCGGACAGACACAACACGGCGTCTTCACAAAAAAACCGGAAGCGCTCACCAACGATTTCTTCGTGAACCTGCTTGACATGAAGACCGAGTGGAAACCGGCCTCGGGCGACGCAGATATCTTTGAAGGCCGCGACCGCAAAACAGGCGAACCCAGGTGGACCGGCACCCGTGTCGATCTCATCTTCGGATCAAATGCCCAGCTCCGGGCACTGGCTGAGGTGTATGCAGCAGCAGATGCAGGGGAGAAGTTTGTCCTGGACTTTGTGGCAGCATGGGTAAAAGTGATGGATCTGGATCGGTTCGATCTTGCGAGAACGGCGTAGAGGTATTGAGGACAGGAGAGCCTTTAGGGGAGATGGATCAGGAACCCATCTTCCCCAATATAAAAGACTCTTCTCCAAAATTCTGATCCCCAGGTTTTTACTGAATTCTTAGGAACATGGCATTGATCCCATAAGAGATCCTGATGCAACAACCGGATCATTGGGAGTGATTGAAGCAGGTGCGGCGCGGGTATCGGGGGGCGGGTCAGCGAGGGATCTGGCTGACAGAGCTGATAAACCCTTGCTCATCAGAGCAACCTGGGATGAGGGAGGGATCTGCGTGGTCGCTGAAAGTTGCCATCAAACCAGTGAGGCTGTTGGATTGATGGCCTCGGCTCGAGGCCATCAAATCAACGATCTGGCTTATAAACTCTTCTCTCTTTTCCGGTAGTATGCGCGCCTCTGGCGCACCTTGCCAGTTTATCTGGTTTTTACCGGAGATTTACCAGGTCTGCTAATTTTTTTGCGCCTCGGTAAGAGCTGTTCCGTCAGGTATATATACCTGGCCCCAAAATGGCTCATGGCCTTTAACACCGAGTTTTTGGCAAAAGACGACGGATTTGAAGAGATTGAACCAGGGTTCTCTCTCACGGAGTTCCTCAGTTCGCCCTATCTGGACACCATTGCACAGACTATTGAACGAGAATACTACTCCAGACAGGTCTCTCGGTTCCATTATCCGGTTAGTCTTATGATCAAACTACTTGTCATCAAGTGTTTCAGGAAACAGTCCTATGTCCGGACAGTTCGTCTCCTGACAGAGGATGATTGTTTCAACCTTGGTGCAGAGAAGACTGAAGCAGGGTATCTATTGCCCAATCCTGCAACACTCCACAGTTTTGTGAAATATCGTCTCGGCGTCGAAGGTGTGGAACGGCTCATGCATCTTGTAGGTGAGGCAATTGTTCTCTGGGCACAGGAGGAGAGGGTTGGGATCATCGATTCAACTCCAATCGAAGCATCCCGGTATGACAGATATGCTCTTTTTCACCCGCATTACCAGGTTAAGATGGATAAAGCCCATATCTTCCATCTCGGACCATACCCACTCACCATGGTCTACTCGAATGGGACTGATGCGGATTTAACCCACCTTTTTCCACTTATCGAGAGAGTGGAGGCGCTGAAACCCAAACTCAGTCTTGTGCTGCTTGATACCGGATACGACTCATACGAGGCACATGCACACCTCTGGTATCATCTGAATGCTCGACCCTGTATTGATACCCGGGATGGGGCAGTTATCCAGGAAGAAGGGACGGAACCACGCATCCGGCATTGGGTCAACAAACTCTGGAGAGCAGGGGGAGATATCCATGCTCCCCTGACTCAACAGTTGCGATTCCTATACCAGCATGGAAGAGTTGAACAGGTCGGGATGCATTTGCGAAACAAGAATCTTCTCGACCCGGAATTCCCAACTCTCATACAAAGCCGCGGTGAGTGTGAACGGATACATGGCCGGATTAAGGCTTCTGTAACCTTTCACCTCAAAGGGATCCGACATGAGAGCCGGAAACTCTATATGACTCTCAACTTCGTTGCATATCAAATTCTCCTTCTGTTCGGGTTGCGCGCGGGACTGAAGAATCCAACGCACCTGAGTGCACTGGTCTGAGGGAATCTGATACTCAGTCGGAGTTGAGGGAACTTTCCCCCCCCCGAAATATGGGGGGACATGATGAGCGGGAGCTGTCTTCAGTTTTCCAGGTTCTGCCACAATTTGCTCTCAAGGCTCGAGGTATCGTCTCTATGAGAGGGTGGAAGATGAGGTGGAGGATTCTAATTATGCAGAGTGAGGGGGATGAAGGAGGGATCTGCGTGGTCGCTGAAAGTTGCCATCAAACCAGTGAGGCTGTTGGATTGATGGCCTCGGCT
>JAKOVF010000253.1 GCA_029782225.1 Chloroflexota bacterium
TGCAGCTGCTGGGTTAAGCCTGGTGGTGTGAGAAGTCAGTCGAAGGGCTCCACCGATGGAGCCCTTCATCGTTATAGAACACTCGTTCGAGTGTGCCGAATTTGGTCTCTACTTAAACAACTGCTTAGGAGAAGGGGGATTAGTTCCGTGGCCGTGCGTCTTTGGGTAGGGCCCGGTTCTTACGAGCGAATCCCGCGCTTCGTGAAGTTCTTCAACCAGAGAGGTGTCAGAGTGAAGGCGGAACATGCTCAAGGTCAGCTCCAGTTGGTACTGATGGATCCCGCTAATCTCCCGTATATAATGGACCCATAAAATCGGACACAAAAGCGCGGGATTTTAAGTTACTCTCAAGTTGCCATGGGACAGATCCGACGAAAGCATTCACCCAGTTTCAAGGCCAAGGTCGTTCTCGAGTTTCTCAAGGAAACGAAGAGCGTCAGCGAACTGGCGTCCGAGTATGGGGTTCATCCAAACTTGCTTCATCGTTGGCGCCGTGAGGTCCTCGATAGCCTCCCAAACATCTTCTCGAGCAAAGAGAGCTGGGCGGCGGAAAAAGCCGAGTACGAGGAGAAGATCGAGGAGCTCTACACCGAGATCGGGCGGCTTAGCGCTCAGCTGAGCTGGCTTAAAAAAAAGGGCCTCATGTTTGAGCAGGAGTGAGCGGCTTGCCCTCATCGATTGGGAGACCCGCGAACTCCCGATTAAGACCCAAGCGGAACTCTTGGGCTTGAACCGAACGCATTTGTACTATAAGCCTCGAGGCCCCAGCGAGGAGGAGCTGGCGCTCAAACGGGAGATCGACGAGATCTACACGGAGTATCCGTTCTACGGCTCCCGTCGGATCACAGCGGTCTTGAGGGCTCGAGGGTGGCATGTAAACCGCAAAGCGATCCAGCGTCACATGCGGGAGATGGGTTTAGAGGCTATCTATCCGAAAGCGAACCTCAGCCGTGGCCATCAGGCGCATCGCGTTTACCCCCTACCTGTTGCGCGGACTTCGAATCCACTCGCCCAATCAGGTAGGGGGTACGGACATCACCTACATACGGATGCGCACCGGCTGGATGTACCTGGTGGTGGTGTTGGACTGGTACTCCCGGTACGTGGTGAGCTGGTCTTTAAGCGATTCATTGGAGGTCGATTTCGTGCTTGAGGCCGTCGAGCAGGCGTTTGCGAAAGCAAGGCCCAAGATCATCAACAGCGATCAGGGCAGCCAGTATACCAGCCCGGCTTACATCCAACGGGTTGAAAGCGCCGGGGTTCGCATCAGCATGGACGGCCGAGGCCGAGCCCTCGACAACGTCTTTACGGAGCGTTTTTGGCGTTCTCTGAAGTACGAAGAGGTGTATTTGAACGACTACGTGACGCCGCGGCAGACCCGGCAGTCGATCTCGGACTACCTCGAGTACTACAACGAACGCCGGCCCCACCAGGCCCTCAACTACCAGACGCCGGCTACCGTCTACGCGGGCACAGGCGTCGAGCTGTCGGCAATCATATCAGAGTAATCTGTCGGGAGGGGG
>JAKOVF010000267.1 GCA_029782225.1 Chloroflexota bacterium
CAAGCGCGCGAAGGAAAAGGTAGCGGTGTACGTGGCTGTACCCACTATGAAATACTTGGCCCGCAGCGGTAAAGTCAGCCGGCTGCAGGCTATGGTAGCCTCACTGTTAACCATTAAACCTATCTTGGGAGTAAGGGATGGCCTGGTGCAGGCAATTGACAAGAAACGCTCCTATGATCAAGCGTTACAGCGTTTGCTTGACCTTGTGGAAGAGCGTTTTCCAACGGAAAAACTCACCGTCGCCGTGCTGCACAGCAATGCACTTGCGATGGCAGAGGAGTTTAAGGAGAAGGTCAAAGCGCGTCTGCGGTCTGCTCACATATTCATCACCGAGATGGGAGCCTCGCTGGCCGTGCACGGAGGCCAAGGCATGCTGGGCATTGCCGCATGTTCTCTTGATTCCAGTCTATAGGAAGAAGTTGTTTCTTTAGGGCACGAATGTGGATGCTGGAGTGGTCTCCCTTGGGTCGCAGCCTGGTTAAAGCTGTCCAAGGGAAAATGTGCCGGCAACGCATATAGCTGTTTTAAGCGCCTCTCATACCAAAGTATGAGGGCGTTTTTTCGTATCGGCCGAAAGGGATGGCATGGGACGTCACAAAGCCAAGACGAATATCCACTTATGAAGAACCCCGCGCAGGTTGCCGATAAATATAACACAGCCAGTATCAGTGCCCTGCAAGGAGGAAGTACTGTGAGAGTCAGAAGTGAACGCTCATTGCCGCACATGCAGCCGGTAGGCCGTGCAGGCGGCCTTGTCACACATCGGTGCGCCGTCAGGGGCGGCAAAGTGAAAAACCAGCCTAAGCAGCTTCCCGGCCGGAGCCTGCGTGGGGCTAATACGGCATATATGCGTCGCAGTTCATCTGCTGATCTTCCCAAGCGCGCCCTCATCAAAGGCGGATTAAGGGCGCTTTCGTCCGCCGCTTCTTCACTGAAGTCGAGTTTGGCGGCATGTTTGGCTCCCCACCTGGAGCAGCTCAAGACGCAGGATGCCTGCTACCAACAAGCGTTGGAACGGGTCGCGGATCAGGAGACACTAGCACAGTTGGAGCAGGAGATGCGGTCAACGGCCGGAACAATTCGAGGAATCACGGATGAACTTACGAAAATGTACGATCGCCTTGTCGATACCATTTACCTCATCTATTCGGGGCTGACAGGCGGAGAGTTCGCGGATGTGTTGGCAGCGAGGCTGTCAAAGCTGGATCCCGGGCTGGTGGAGATACACAGGACACCGGACTTTTCCAGTACCGGATTGGGCCTGGATCATCTTAGCTTTCGCTACGAGGATGTGAAAGGCAGGCTTGACCACGCCTTTGAAATCCTGAGCGTCTATGAAGCATTGGCGGACGATAGATGCACTGGGTTTGGGCAGCCGCCGCGGTCCATCGGACTGCAGTGGGCAAGCGGTGCCGGTCAGTTTGGTGAGGCCAGAACGCCCTGGATAGTTAACACACTGGCTTAGCAGCCGGGAGGTTGGATGGTTCTGTACATATGAAATGGCCGCAGGCACAACTGTGCTGCGGCCTTAGACTGTAAAAAAGGTGCTGCAGTTCGGAAGCGGTCATTCCCACTCAATTGTCGCAGGTGGTTTTGAGGTTATATCATAGACAACCCGGTTAATATGTCTCACTTCATTTACGATCCTGTTGGAAGCCCTTTCCAGTACATCGTAAGGTATCTTGGCCCAGTCAGCCGTCATAAAATCCTTGGTTGTGACCGCACGCAGGGCAACTGTGTAATCATAGGTCCTTTCGTCACCCATGACACCCACACTCCGCATGTTGGTAAGCACAGCAAAATACTGATCAATGCCGCGGTTCAACCCTGCCTTGTCGATCTCTTCCCTGAAGATTAGATCCACATCCCGGAGGATCTCCAGCTTTTCAAAAGTGACTTCGCCAATTATTCTTATAGCTAAGCCTGGCCCAGGGAAAGGCTGTCTCCATACCAGATTTTCCGGCAAGCCTAGTTCAAGCCCAACCTCACGCACCTCATCCTTGAATAGATCTCGGAGAGGCTCGATAATCTCTTCAAAATCCACATGTTCTGGAAGCCCGCCCACATTGTGATGACTCTTGATCACCGCCGCATCTCCGACTCCGCTTTCAATCACATCAGGATAGATGGTACCTTGAACCAGGAAGTCAACTTTACCCAGTTTTTTCGCCTCTTCTTCAAAAACGCGTATGAATTCCTCGCCAACGATCTTTCTTTTCTGTTCAGGATCGGCAACCCCTGCCAGACGTTTCAAGAAACGCTCTTGGGCATTGATCCGGATAAAGTTCATATCGAATTGGTGTGTAAACACATCCTCAATTTGATCGGCTTCATTCTTACGCAGCAGGCCGTGATCCACTAAAATACAGGTTAGCTGTTTCCCGACAGCCTTATATACCAAAGCCGCGGCAACCGAGGAATCAACTCCCCCGGATAAGGCGCATAGAACTTTTTTGCTGCCTACTGTTTCCTTGATTCTTTCCACTGTGGCTTCAATAAACGAAGACATTTTCCAGTCGGCCTGGCAGCCGCAGATATTGAACAGGAAGTTTTTGATTATCTCCTGCCCTTTTTCGGTATGCAGCACTTCAGGATGGAACTGCACGCCATATAACTTTTTCTCCGCATTGCCCATAGCGGCAACTGCGCAATTGCGGGTTTTCGCCAACACTTCGAAGCCTGCAGGCATTTCAGCCACCTGGAATGTATGGCTCATCCAGCAGCTGGTCTCAGCTTCTATATCCGCAAACAAAGCATTGTCAGTTTTCAATGTGATTTCAACTTTCCCATATTCCCCGGCTGAAGCTCTATCCACTGTACCACCAAGCACAGCGGCCATTAACTGCATGCCATAGCAAATCCCCAGGATGGGTATGCCTAGGTCAAAAATCTCAGGGTCACATTTGGGCGCGTTTTGATCCATTACAGAAGCCGGCCCACCCGTAAAGATAAGGCCCTTTGGATTTCTGGAAAGAATTTTTTCAACGGACACATTGTAGGGCAGTACCTCACAATACACGTTTGCTTCACGGACTCTCCGGGCGATCAATTGATTATACTGGCCCCCGAAATCAAGGACTAATACAGTGTCGTGGTTCAAGAAAAGGCCTCCTTTGCCAATCCCTATTTCGATAGATCAAGTATTTCTACATAGACTAAGATAACCCATTCAATAGGCCGGCAAAGAATTTCACCGCGCCGGCTATGTCGTTTTCGTTAGGATGCCCTTTGGCAATACCGCCGACAAGCTTGAAAGGCCCGAAAGTGTCAAAACCGCGGCAGCCGTAGGTGCCGAGCAGCCGCGCCTGCCTTGAACGGAGGACGTGTTCGATACTTGCTGTGCGAGGCTTTTTCGCGCCATACGTGCAGATTATGAACACTTTCTTTCCCTCCGGCAGATTTCCAGCTGCTTTCAACACACTCTTGTGGAACCTGCCGAAGTATATGCCCGAGGCAAAGCCGATCAGGTCATACGCGGAGAGATCTGGATTCGGATTGCCGGCTGCGTCGATCAGGGCCACGTCCCACTGTTGGGCTATGGCATCCAACAGCTTCTTGGTATTTCCATGGTGTTTGGAATAATACACGATTGCTGTTTGCATCTTTGTTTCTCCCCTTTGTTCTCGTTTGGCCTACCTCCCATACGGAGTAGAAGGTTTCCCAACCAACTTAATGATTAGGCAATATTGAGGCAGTTCCTCTTTCCTCAAGTCAAAGCATCCCATGACTGAGTCATGCGTGTAGGAGTTTCCTCAGATCGGCAAGAATTTGAGTTTAAGAGACTTCGGGACAAAGGAGCTGCATGATCGTGACCACCAATATAGCGCGAACCGTGGCGTTTCTCAAAGAGCAGTTTGAACAGAGCGTGTATCTTGCAAACGACCCAGTGCAGAGGAAAAACCGGGTGGAGCACGCCCTGCGTGTGGCCGCCATTGGGCGCCAAATAGCCGTGGAGGAGGGCCTTAACGAAGAAGCCTTGGTCATTGGCTGCCTGCTGCATGATCTCAGCTATACCGAACGCATCGTCGACGGGGAAGCATCATGGATCAATCACGGCCGCAGATCAGTGGAGCTGGCCCGGCCTTTCCTGGCCACTCTAGACTTGAGCCCGGCCTTGGTTAACGAGCTCTGCTACGGCATGGCCATCCACGTCGACGGTAAAGCGGTCTTTCCCGGCGAGCCAACTCTCCTGGCGCTGAGCGTCGGCGATGCGGACGTGATCGATCAGGTCAATGCCTACAAGCTGCATCATTCACTGTGCCGCCAGAGGTTTCTGGAAAAGGCACGCGAAGAGCAGTTGGCGATCATTGATAATAACCTAGCCAAACTAGCCGAGCGCAAAGCGAAGCAATTTGCCACTAAGACAGCAGCCCGCGTCTGGGAGAGCCGGATTGGGTGTCAAGTCGAGTTCTTGACTCAGCTCAAAGCGCATATAGATGCAAGCGCTGGTTTGTCGTAAAAGGCCGGCGGCCCGCCGGCTTTTATCATGCCCATCCCCCAGAATGGATATAGCTTTGCTGGATCTCGTTACGATTGTTTTTTTCCCAACAATGACATATAATAGAATCATAATCGAACGGTCGTCCGATCGAGAGGAGGCGTTAATTCGTGTTGGAAATGACGCAGGAAGAGAAAATCCTGGATGCCGCCTATCACATTATGGCCAGGCAGGGCTACGCCAGCACTTCGCTGCGGCAGATTGCCGAAGAAGCTCAGGTGGCTTTAAGCCAGATCAGCTACCACTATGAGAACAAAGAAGGCCTGCTTTTGGCCGTGGCGCGGCGGGTTGCTGAAAGATACTCCCATTTCGCGCAGGCGGTGGACCACAGCATGACCCCTTGGGAAAAGGGAGCTTATTTCATTAAGCGCTATCAGAACGCCGTTACCAACGAACCAGAGCTCTTTCTCATCCTCTACGACTTGGTAGGCTTGGCCCTGCGCTCGGAAGTGATGCGGGAGCAGATCCGGGAGATCTTCCACGGTATCAGCGATCAATTCGCGACGGAGCTGTTCACCAGCGAACTGATGGAAGAACTGGGCCATGAGTATTCACCCGAAGTGCTGTCAGGGATGTTTCTTGGCGCCATCTTCGGCATTGCTGTACAGATTTTGCTGGAACCAAAAGAATCGGCATATAAAAGTCTTGATTCACTGAATCTAATCTTC